>NZ_CP016757.1:937500-1042500 GCF_001701045.1 Cloacibacillus porcorum | reverse complement strand
CGGGAGCCCTCGGCCATTTCGCGCGCGCATTCTTCGCTGACCGCGCCGTGTCTTTCAAGGGTTTCACTTGAGACGCCGAGGATATGTTCCTTCGCGCTGTTTATATATGTAACGGCGGAGCCCCAGAAGATATCGGAGGCCCCCGGTACGCCGGTCAGCGCGGCGGCGATCATCCCGCCAGTGCATGATTCGGCCAGGGAGAGCGAAAGGCCGCGTTCGCGAAAGTTTTTGATAACTGCGGCGGCCAGCACGTCAAGTTTACCAGTCATTTTCCTATCACCCCCAGAATCATTGTCAGCCCTCCCGCAAACAGGAGCCAGTGTATAAAGTGCAGGAGCAGGTTGACCATTACGCCTCCCGCGATATCGTCGGCCATGATGCCGACGCCTCCGGGAAGCCGTTCAAATTCTTTGACGGGGAAGGGTTTGGTTATATCGACAATACGGAAGAGGAACAGCGCCACCACCGCGTATGTGAGGTCAAACCCCCAGGATGAGATCCAGACGCCGACGACTTCGTCGATAACTACCTCGCCGGGGTCCTCGCGGTCAGCGGCCTTTTCATATTTGTCGGCGGCGTAACAGCCGACAGCCGCCACCGCCGCGATGGTCCAGAGAGGAATGCCGCCGAACAGCAGCCACAGCACTGTGCCGGCGATAGCGCCCAGGGTGCCGGGCATCTTTGAATAGCGTCCGACGGTGCCGACTGTAGCGATCATTCCATACCAGGTCTTCATTTCCGGAGTCAGTATCATATCTCTTCTCCCGTCATATCGTGCGGCATCGCCTCTGTCACGCGCACAGTCACGATGTCGCCCTCTTTCAGATCTTCTCTTATACTGCGTATCTCTATTATTCCGTCCACCTCGGGAGCCTCACGGAAGGAACGTCCCTCGGCATAGCCCTCTTTTCTGTCTATCTTTTCCACAAGTACCTTTAATTCTTTCCCAACGAATTGCCGCTGACGCTCGAATGATATCTCCTCCTGGAGACGCATGAGCTCGCCGAGACGTTTATTCTTTGTCCGCTCGGAGACCTGCCCCGCCATTTCCGCCGCCGCGGTATCTTCTTCGGGAAAGAAGGTGAAGGCCCCCATCCTGTCAAAGCGCACCTCCGCGACAAAGTCCATCAGGTTGTCAAAGTGCCGCTTCTTTTCTCCGGGAAAGCCGACCATGCAGGTGGTACGCAGCGCAAAGTCAGGATTTATCGCGCGCGCCGTGCTGAATATAGCGCGCAGGGACTCAGGCGCGATGCCGCGGTTCATCGCCGCCAGTATTTCCGGGTCTCCGTGCTGTACGGGGATGTCAAGGTAAGGGATGAGCTGTCTCCCCGCGGCGACACGCTCAAGGAGAGCGCTGTCGACGCGCGAGGGGTGAAGGTAGAGCAGCCTGATCCAAAGATCGGGCGGCAGCGAGCTTTCAAGAGCGTCAAGCAGCTCTATGAGACGAGGCCGGCCGCTCACATCAGTGCCGTAGACTGTAAGGTCCTGACCAACGACGCAGAGTTCGCGCGCGCCCTCTTCCGCAAGCTGGCAGGCCTCTTTCACAATGACCTCCAGCGGCAGGCTGCGCAGCGGACCGCGAATGCCGGGGATGGCGCAGTACGTGCAGCGGTTGCCGCAGCCCTCGCTTATTTTGAGGTAGCGGGTATATTTTGACGACGAGGGAAGCGTTCCCCTGTGTCGTTCGTCGTCTCCGGGCGTCTTGAGCTGGTCGAGGACAAATTTCCAATCCTCAGTCCGCGCCCAGAAATCCACCAGCGGCACCTCCGAGGGAAGGTCTCCCTCATAGCGGTTCACAAGGCAGCCGACGACGCCGATCTTCTTTAATTTTTTATCTCTTTTAAGCTCTTCGAGGTCAAGTATCGCCGCTACGCTCTCTTCCACCGCGGGACGTATAAAGCCGCAGGTATTGACCAGCGCGCATTCGGCCTCTTCCACAGAGGAGACGAGCTCATGGCCCGCGGCCGTGAGCGCGCCGGCGAGGCATTCGCTGTCCACCCGGTTTTTAGCGCAGCCAAGCGTTAAGCAGTATATTTTCATTTATATAAAGTGTTTATGTCGTCGCAGACAGGCTGGTTCAGCATGTAGAGGCTGAGGCCGCTATCGGTGAGTCCGGCCGATATCCCGAGGGAGAGGCGTATGCGCGCCTTGAACGGGTTCAGCTTGCCGCCAGACATTACCCCCATTTCAGTAAGTTTTTCAAAAGAACCCTCAAAGTCGTTCGTCTTATGCACATGGCACTGGAAGCAGCGTGAGGTGATCGCCACTGGGATACGCCGCCGCAATATATTGCGGATAGGCGGAACCCATGACGGAGGCACGTTGCCCGCTCCGAAACCGGCAAGTACGAGACCGCCAAGCTCCCTGTTGGAGGCGAGAAGCGAGAGCAGGCTCTCTCCGCCGCCAAGCGAAGCCCACATTATCTCTACGTATGGGAGATCCTTCGGCCTGCGGGCGAGAAACGGCGGACGCTTAGGCTCGCTGAAAAATTTGATCTCACCGTTGAGCATCTTGCCCACCGAGCCCTTTTCCAGCGACTGGAAGGCGCTGTCCGGCGAACCGGGATCGACAAGGGTCACGTCGTCCGCCCCGAAGAGTTCACCGCTGGAACAGAGCAGCACCCCTTTGTCCCTCGCCTCCGGTGAAAGCGCGGCGAGCACCGAGCAGTGCAGGTTCACCAGCCCCTCTTTGAGTCCGGCCCGGCCCTGCACCATAAGATTGGCGAAGATCACCGGTTCCGGGTGTTGCCAGAGCAGGTTTACCAGATAGGCCATCTCTTCCATGACGCCGCTGCCGCAGACGGTGATTATCCCGGTGTAGCCCTCGGCGATAAGCGATTCGAACATCTCCTCCATCGCAAGGGTCATCGGCATAGAATAGTGGGTACTTGGCTGACAGCTCCACTCTTTGATCTCACAGCAGCGCGCCAGCTCCTCAGGCAGATATCCCAACAGGATACCAGGATCGGCGTTTTCCTCATCCGCGGAAAAATTACCAGCTATGACAAGCGCGAGTCTCGGTAACGGAAGCAATATGACTCCTCCATCCTTTACGATCATAAAAAACACTTCTCTTCCATGTTGCATTTTAACGCAAAGAGGCAAAGGTTTCAAATTGCTATGGACTTTTATCATCTTTCCGTATATCTTCTTACATGATAAAAAATACGAGAGGAGTTTTGCATTGGAGGCGCTATCTTCTTTTTTAAGTTACGGTATCCAGCTTTTTGGGGATTTAATACAATGGCTGGTGGAGGTCATCGGCCATCTTGGTTATCCTGGGATCGTCGGCCTCATGTTCCTCGAATCTTCCTTTTTCCCCTTCCCCAGCGAGGTCGTGGTGCCTCCGGCGGGTTACCTTGCATGGAAGGGCGAGATGAATATATTTCTCGTGATACTCAGCGGGATCGCAGGCAGTATCCTCGGCGGCCTCTTCAACTATTGGATCGCCGTGCGCTGGGGACGTCCGATCTTTGAAAAATATGGAAAATACTTTTTCATCACCCATGAATCGCTTGACAAGGCGGAGATTTTCTTCGCCCGCCATGGACATATAAGCACCTTCACGGGACGGCTGCTGCCTGTGATACGCCAGTATATCTCGCTCCCCGCCGGGCTTGCGAGGATGCCGCTCACGCAGTTTGCCCTTTATACCGCGCTCGGCTCTGGGATCTGGGTAGTGATCCTCGCCCTCGTCGGTTATTTCCTCGGCAGCAATCAGGCGCTCATTCACCAGGAGATAAAGAAGATAAGTCTCGCCCTGATCGCCGCCTGCGCCGTACTAGTTGTGATTTATATAATTATTTATCGTAAAAAACACCATAAATAGAAACAGTTTTCCCCTTTTCAACTTATAAATAATCCCCTTCTCGTTCAGACGGGAGGGGATTATTGTTTTTACTTCGTTTCACAAATATTTCACATTATCACAATATATCGACTTTCCACTTTAAGGGTTGTCTTTTAAGAGGGCAGGGCGTATAGTCCCATCCGTTTTATAGAAAGTGAAGAAACGGTTTTTATTAAAATTATTATTTCCGTTGCTCCACGATCTCTTATACTTATAGGAGGAAGATATATGACTTTACAGGCCTGGGCGGCATTGCTAATTTTTCTCGGGACGATAGTTCTCGCGGCAACCGGTAAGATGAAGACGGCGACCGCCTCTCTGCTGGGAGCTTCCGTTATGGTAATAAGCGGCATTCTTTCATCTGAGGAGGCGGTAGCGGCAATCGACCATAACACCGTCGGACTTCTCGTCGGTATGATGATTGTTGTCGGCATTCTTTCCAAGAGCGGTCTTTTCCAGTATCTCGCCGTCAAAGCGATAAAGATAACCGGCGGCAGACCACTGCGAATATTTTGGATTATCTCACTGCTCACGGCGGTACTCTCCGCCTTCCTCGACAACGTGACGACGGTGCTGCTGGTCACGCCAGTCGTGCTTTCTCTCTGCGAACTGATCGCGATGAACCCGCTGCCGCTGCTTATGATGGAACTATTCGCCTCCAACATCGGCGGAACGGCGACGCTCATCGGAGATCCGCCAAACATGATCATCGCCTCCGTAGCAAAGTTCTCATTCAATGAATTCCTCGTCGTCCTAGCGCCGGTCGCCGTCGTCGCTCTCTGTGCCGTGACGGCCTATGTCAGTATTTATTATAAAAAAGAGCTGAAATCAGACCCTGAGGCCGCGATGCGTCTGCGCGAGGTAGACGAGTCAAGGCTTATCGTCAACAGGCCGCTGATGATAAAGTCCGTGGCGATCATCGTTCTGGTGCTGGTCGGATTCTCCATGCACCGCCTTCTGCACCTTGAGGCATCCGTCGTCGCGCTTACCGCCGCGGGAATATTGCTTGCGGTATCTCTGCTTGACGAGGGAGCGATAATCCATAATGAGATTGAGTGGCCGACGATAATATATTTTATCTCCCTCTTTATTATGGCCGGCGGATTAAAGGCCACCGGCGTCCTTGAGGCGGTCTCGAAACTGCTCACGGCAGTTCTCGCTGGCAATCCGCTGCTGATGCTGCTCGGCATCCTCTGGATATCGGGAATCACCTGTGCTTTTATCAACAACATCGCCTTCACGGCAATATTCGTGCATATCATCAAATCAATGGCGCTGGCCGCCGCGATCCCCCCGGAGCCGCTATATTGGGCGCTCGCCCTCGGGGCCTGTCTCGGCGGCAACGGCACATATTTCGGCGCGGCGGCAAACGCAGTCGTAGCCGATTTCGCGGCAAAAGAGGGAATTGAGATACCGTTCGCCGCCTTTTCAAAGATCGGGCTGCGGGTCGTCTTTGTTTCGCTGCTTTTATCCTCAATAGCATTGCTGTGGATAGGCCGGGGACTCTGGATGTGAGATGCTGTAGTATAATTTATTTAAGGTGAAGACTGGGCAGGGGGAATGTTGCTTGAAAATTGGCGAACTGATGAACAAAGATAAGGTCGTGCTCCGCGAAGGCGACACAATAGAACGGGCGATCGAACTGATACTCCGCCATTGCCGCACTGGGGTGCCCGTACTCTCCGAAGATAACAGGGTCTGTGGATTCGTGAGCGAAGAGGATATAATAAAAAAGTGCCTGCCGGGATATATAACGACGCTGAAAAACGCCGCCTTCCTGCCGGATTATGGACAGTTCGCAAAGCGTTTCGCCGCCATCCGCTATAAAAAGGTGACGGAAATAATGCAAAAAAACGTCGTCTGCTTCAACAAGGACGACAGCGACTTTGCCGTCGCCGCAGAGATGATCCGCCGCCATTTCAAAATCTGTCCGGTCATTGATGAAAACGGCATCTTCGTAGGCTGTGTCAGCCGCGCCTACCTGATACGCTCGATGATCCTGGAGAAGAACCGTGAGGAAAAGGCCGTACTAAAGTATGAATAATGAAAGCCGGATGGATATCTTCCATATCCGTCCGGCTTTCTCTGATTTTTATCTGCTATGCCTATAAGTCAGGCAGTCCGCTCTGCGTTTAGCCGTTAGCGGATAATATTACGTCTCTTTGCACAATTTTTTCGGCTGCCATACTTTTATTTTATCCGAATGATGGTATTATTTTAAATGTAACGAAAGCGTAACCTTACGTTACCGTTACATTTGCCCATACTGGGGCGATCAATATCACTGGGAGTGGTTTTATGTACAATAATCGTAAGGCGGTTTCTCTCCTCATGGCCATGGCTCTTCTTATGGCCGTCTGCACAGGCGCGATGGCGGCGACGCTCAACGCCTATACGGTCATGCCCGAAAAATATGCATCTAAAGTATTCGAGCAGTTCACAAAGGATACCGGCATCAAGGTCAACTTCATCCGCTTCTCCTCAGGAGAGGCCCTCGCCCGCCTCGTGGCGGAGAGGAACAATCCGCAGGTCGACATCCTCCTCGGCGGCCCCGCCGACATTTACACGGCGGGACAGAAGGACAACGTCTTCGCCGTCTATGTTCCGAAGGATCAGAAGCTGACACCAGCGGAATACAGAGACCCCGGCAACCACTGGACCGGCATCGGCCTCATCCCCCTCTGCTTCCTCACCAATACGGACTTCCTCAAAAAGAACAGCCTCAAAGCCCCCGAGTCATGGCAGGATCTGCTGAATCCCGCCTATAAGAACGGTCTGCAGATGGCCGACGCCCGCACCTCGGGTACGGCGACGGAGCGTATCTACAGCCTCATCGGCGTCTACGGCGTCGACGGAGCTTTCGACTATCAGAAGAAGCTGCATAAGAATGTCCAGCTCTACACTAAGAGCGGCGCGGGCGGCGCGATGCCGATCGCCCAGGGACAGGCTTCAAGCGGCATATTCTATCTCGTTGACGCGCTCGACATCCAGCAGCAGGGATATCCCGTCATCATCACCTATCCGAAAGAGGGAGTCACCTTCGGTATCGAGGCTACGGGCATGATCGCCGGCGCTAAGAACCAGGAAGAGGCGAAGAAGTTTATCGACTGGGCGACGAGCCCCAAGCTCGGACAGTTCTTCGTCGATCAGAAGATCAACTACATCCCCGTAGTCAAGGGCGTGAAGATCACCAGCCCCGCGCTCGATATGTCAAAGGTAAAGCTCCTTAAGGTGGGAGCCGAGCATAAGGGAGATAAGCGCAAGGCTTACGTCGAGCGCTGGATCAACGAAGTAATCCGTTAGCTTCCAGATTTAGGGCTGTGCGGGCGCAGGCTTCCGCGCAGCCCATTTTTATAGCAAAGGAGTTCAAAAACATGACTTCTTCCTCCTCTATGAGACGCGATCCCGCGCTGATACCGGTGGTAGTCACCCTCTGGCTCGCGCTGGGCCTTTTTATCGTCTATCCGTTTATTAAATTATTGATGACGACCTTCATCGTCGATGGGCGGCTCTCGCTCGACAATCTCATGCTTGTCTTTTCAAACAGCTATGACAGGCTCGCCCTCATAAACAGCATCTGGCTGGCGGTCACGGTCGCCGCGATGGGCACCTTCCTTGGCTTTGTCTTCGCCCTCGCGGTGACGAGGATACACCTCCCGGCGCCCCTGCGCTGGTTCATCGCCGCCGTTACAATCCTGCCGCTGATTTCGCCGCCCTTCACGAGCAGCATCGCGCTGACACTCTCGCTGGGGCCCAACGGCATCATCCTGAAATTTTTCGGTATTCCCGATTTCAACATATACGGCTTCTGGGGCACCTGGATATCGGAATCGCTGACCTACTTCCCCGTCGCCTTTCTCACGATAACTTCCGTGCTCGCCTGTATCGATCCCAACCTTGAGGACGCCGGGCTGTCGCTTGGCGGCTCGCCGTTCCGCGTCTTCCGCACGGTAACGCTGCCGCTGACGATGCCGGCCATCGCCAACTCTATCCTGCTGCTCTTCGCCTGCTCGCTCGCCGATTTCGCGACGCCTCTCGTGCTCGCGGGACACCAGTTCCCCGTGCTGCCGACGCAGGCATATTTACAGATAACGGGGATGTACGACCTCAAGGGCGGCGCGGCCCTCTCCTTCGCGCTGCTGGTTCCCGCGCTGCTCGTATTCGTCCTCCAGCGCTTCTGGGTGAGCCGCAAAAGCTATGTGACGGTGGGCGGCAAATCTGGCGCGCAGACGACGGTCAAAGGCATCGGCATGGCGGGAACGGCGGTTGTAATGGCGATCTGCGCCGCAGTTATCGCCTTCATCCTCTTCCTGTACGCGCTGATCGTAATGGGGGCCTTCACAAAGGCATGGGGACTCGACAACAGCTTTACCTGGGAGAGCTTCGCATACGTTTTCGACCACGGGCGCAAAGCGATGATCGATACGCTTATCATTGCCTGTATCTCGACGCCGATCGGCGGTCTGCTTGCCGTCACGATCGCCTACGTCACGCAGCGCAAGTCATTCCCCGCCAACGGGCTGATGGAGTTCGTCTCACTGCTGAACTTCGCGCTTCCGGGGACGGTCGTCGGCATCGCATACATCATCGCCTTCAACAGCAGCCCCATCGTACTGACCGGCACGATGTCGATCATCGTCGCCGCCTATGTCTTCCGCTACGACTCGGCGGGAATACGCTCCGTCATCGCCTCGCTGCACCAGATAGACCCGTCGCTGGAGGAGGCCTCTTTGAGCCTCGGAGCCTCATCGATCGGCACCTTCAAAAACGTCACGCTGCCGCTTGTAATCCCGGCGCTGCTTGCGGGCATGAAGTATCTCTTCATCCACTCGATGACGGCGATCAGCGCGACGATATTCCTGGTATCGGTGAGCTGGTCGCTGCTGACGGCGAGAATACTGGAGTGCATGACCGAGCTGCAGTTCGGCAACGCCTGCGCCTTTTCGGTCGTGCTCATCCTGCTGGTCTTTATATTCAACGGAATGCTGACGCTCCTTGTGCGGGCCGCCGGCTATAATTACAGGGGGCAGGGAGGAAATCTGTAATGGCTGTAGATCTGCATCTTAAAGATATAACTAAAACATTCATCAAAGACGGCGTAAAGTTCGACGCGGTCAAACGCGTTGATTTAGAGGTAAAGGGCGGCGAACTCGTCACCTTCCTCGGACCCTCCGGCTGCGGCAAGACGACCACGCTGCGCATGGTGGCTGGCTTCGAGACACCCTCTTCTGGCCGTATACTCATCGACGGCGAGGACGTTACCGATGTAATGGTCAACAAACGCGAGATCGGCTTCGTCTTCCAGAACTACGCGCTCTTCCCCCATATGACGATCGGCGACAATGTGGGATACGGGCTCAGGATGCGCTCAGAGAACTCCGCTGATATCGCGCGTAAGGTCGGTGAGGCGCTGGAGATGGTCGGCCTCAAAGGCGCTGAACGGCGTTATCCAAACCAGCTCTCGGGCGGCGAACAGCAGCGCGTGGCGCTAGCGCGCGTCCTCGTCATGCGCCCCAAGGTGCTGCTGATGGACGAACCGCTCTCAAACCTCGACGCGAAGCTGCGCCTCCACATGCGGACGGAGATCCGCAATATACAGAAGCAGCTCGACATCACCTGCCTCTACGTAACGCACGACCAGAAGGAGGCGCTGACGATGGCCGACCGCATTATGGTCATGAACCGCGGCAAGGTCGAGCAGATCGGCTCACCCTTCGATATCTACACACACCCGCGCACGCTCTTCGTCGCGGACTTCATCGGCCAGGCAAACGCGATCGCCGGAACTCTCTCGGCGAGAGAGGGGGCTGAGCGCGGTGTGATGAAGATCGGCGAACGCTCATTGACCGTCAAGCTCATCTCCGACGCGGCCTACGCGGCGGGAGACGAGATCTCCCTGATTCTGCGCCCCGAGGCCGTCACCCTCAGGGAGGGAATGGAGGGACTGCTCGCCGGAACGGTGGCAAGCGCCGTCTTCAGCGGCGACCGTATGGAATACATGATAACTCTGGAAAATGGTGCGCAGGTCTCCGTGATGGAAAACTATTTTCCCGGCGCCGCAAGATACGATAACGGAACGGCGGTCAGCCTCAGCTTTAACTCCGAGCTTACCGTCGCTCTGCCCTGCGCCGCCGGCTAAAGTACATAGAGCTGAAGTTTAAAATAGGCCGCCGGAAATGATACTGGCGGCCTATCTTCTTAAGCTCCACAATTAAGCGACAAATTAACTCCCATTAAAGCTCGTCTTTACAGGCCTCACGTGTTAAAATTCGTCGGCTTGACTGTCTTTAAATAGTCATCCGCCTCTTTTCTCGACTTGAAGACGACAATCTCCTTGTTTTTTTGAATTTTCATCAACAGCTCATATATTACCGGCAGCTGGTCCTTTGAAAAATCAATGATCCATCGCTTAAACTCTTCATCGAATTCTGTTTCTATCCACGGCAAATCTTCCCGCTTCTTTCCAATGCGAGATTCCGCGCCCAAAAGGCAAACCTCCAGAGGGTAATCCATTAGAAATACCGTATCGCACTCTCTCAAACGTATTTCAAGGGTACGCAGGTAGTTCCCGTCAATGATCCATTTATCCCTTTTGACTATTTCATCCAGCCGCGCATCAAACTCTTCTCTGGTGATGTTGGTTTGATCCGGCTTATGCCACAGCAGATCCAGATAATATAATGGAAGTCCGGTCGCCTTCCTCAGCCTTCGCGCGAATGTACTCTTTCCCGCGCCGGGACTTCCGATGACAATTATTTTTAACATAATTTCCCCTCGGCAGCTTTTGATTTTTTGCGTTCGTCTTATCCAGCCAAAGCCGAAAGATTTAAATATTATTTTTGTTATGATATCAACCGATAAAAAGCCAAGCCTCCCATATCGTATCACAAATTAGTCTCTTTGTTCATAGGCACTCTTATATGTTTCGGCGTGAGAGGTCGCCCTCCTCTCTTACGACAAGGAGCAAAATTATATTATGCGAAATATTTATGTTTTGTCTCACGATTTTTTGCATACGACGCTATAATACGGTGACGGCAATGTATTTTATCTGCCTTAAACAGATGGAACAATATGGAGGTCTGATCTATGAGAGAAAATCTTCGCACAAACTTCCTCGGCATCGAAATGCCCAATCCCTTTATGTTAGCCTCTGCGCCCCCCGCGCGCGACCGGGAGATGATCGACCGCGCCTTTCAGGCGGGCTGGGGCGGCGCGGTGATCAAAACGCTGACCCAGTACACCGGCGCCGAGGGAGACGAGATCAGGGACGTATCTCCGCGTATCTTCCCTATCCGCGGCATGGGCGGAGAGTTCAAAAACGCAGTATTCGGATATATGAACATTGAATTGACCTCGCAGAAGACAAACGAAGAATCCTGCGAAGATATCTCTTTTTTGAAAAAACGCTGGCCTGACCGCGCCGTCATCGCGAGCATCCTTTACGGGCACGCGCCGATAAAGGAAAAATGGCAGCGCGCGGCGGCCGACTGCGAGCTTGCGGGAGCGGACGCCATCGAACTCAACTTCTCCTGCCCTCACGGATGCAGCGAGATCGGCAGCGGCGTAAGCATCGGCGGCAACCCGGCGAAGATCAAAGAGATACTCGGCTGGGTAAAAGAGGCGACAAAGCTGCCGCTCATCACGAAGCTCACGGTGCTTTCGGACATCGTCTACGCCGCGGCGCTCTCGGAGGAGCACGGGGCGGATGCGGTCTGCGCTATAAACACCGTCAGCTCGATGCCGGGGATAGATCTTGAGAACTTCCGCCCGCGCCTAAACGTAGGCGGCGTAGGCACCGCTGGCGGGCTCTCGGGACACATGATAAAACCGATCGCGCTGCGCTCTGTGCTGGAGATCGCGCGCGCCGTGAAGATACCGATATCAGGCAGCGGCGGGATCTACGACTGGCATGACGCCGCCGAGTTCATCCTCGCGGGAGCCTCGACGCTGCAGATTTGTTCTGCTGTCATGGAGCACGGCTACGGCATCATCGGCGGTCTGTGCAGCGGCCTCTCAGCCTACATGGAACGCATGGGGTTTGAAGATATCGAGGCCTTCCGCGGCAAAGCGCTCGGCAGCATCGTTCACCACGCAGACATTGACCGCGGCCGCCTCTTCAAGCCAAGTCTCGACCTTATAAAATGCAGCTGCTGCGGCAGATGCGCCGTCAGCTGCCGCGACGCAGGCTATCAGGCAATCTCGCTCTCGCGCGGCGGCATCTCCATTGATTTGGATAAATGTACGGGCTGCGGCCTCTGCTACGGACTATGCCCCAGCGAGGCGCTGACCCCAGTCGGAGTTCACGTTTAAACGGTACGGCCATGATCAAAGATCAAGTGAGCGTCGGCGGTAAAGGCCGCGCTCACTTGTTATTGACAGCGTTCTGCAGTTTTCTTACGTTATTATATAGCCTGCCGCGACCGTCGCCGACAGTCTAGTCCTCAAAGCGTCCGTCCGTCAGCTTCGCCGCCTGTTGTTCTGATTTTTATCTTCAATACACCTCACTTGAACGAGGCCCGGCAAACCAGCCTCGTTCAAGGCCATGCCCCTCTTAGTCTTTATTTTTACCCATTGAATTGTAGCGTATGTAGAGCGCGTCAAGCGTCTTCGACCAGGGAGAGTAGGCGTCGCCCTCGCGGAGCAGCCGCAGGCCAAGTTCGTTGACGCCGCCCGGGGTCGAGTTGTCGACCAGGAAGGCTTCTATATCCTCCCCGCAGTCGGTACGCATGAAAGATGAGAGCGCTTCGTTCATGTAACCGGCATAGTCAAGCGCCGTGCGGAAGGAAAGCCCCTTTGCCATCCCCCACTTTACATATTCGGCGATCAGCGCGTAATAGGGAACCATCATCCCGGTGACAGGACCCAGCACCTCAAGCTCACTCTCCGTCTGCACCTCAACGATAGAGCCAAGCATCGCCAGCAGCTCACGGCTGACCGGGTCTTTGCCGTAAAAGAGCACCGGCCCCATCCTCCTCGCGGCAAAGGGCAGCGGGATCGCGCGCACCGCGCTCATCGCGGGGGAGTAGAGCGCAAGAGAATCCGCCAGCTTCACGCCTCCGGTGATATGGACGACACGATGTTCGGGTTTGAAATTTACTGCCGCCGCCACAGCTTTGTGCTGCTGCGGAAGCACCGCGATAAATACGACATCCGAGGCGTCGGCTACCTCCTGATTGGAGCAGGATATCGTTATCCGCTCCGGAAACTGCGCCTTAAGCGCCTCCGCCTTCCCGCGGTTTTTATGTACCGAAAGGACGATCTTCCCCGTAAATTCCGGCGCGGAGCAAAGTCCGCGCAAGATAAAAGAGGTTATGCCGCCGGTACCGATAAATCCAAGTGTCAAAGCTGCCGTCATGAAGTCCACCATCCGTTGTTTAAAATTGGTAACTAATTGTAGCACCCGCGGCGGACAAAACAAAGGACCTCCCATAAGGGGGGTCCTCTGCCGACATTTTATACAGGATATATAGCTGTTTTACCCGTTATTTCGCGAAAGCCTTTTTGATGCCCTCTACGGCCTTGTCGATCTGCTCGTAGGTGATGACGATCGGCGGCGCGAAGCGGATCGTGCGCTCGTGGGTCTCCTTCGCCAGTACGCCGTTGGCGATGAGCTTCTTCACATAGGCGGCCGCGGGTACGGAGAACTCAACACCGATAAGAAGGCCGGAGCCGCGGACGTCGATGATCTCGGGGTTGTCTATCTCGCGGAGCTTCTGCATGAAGTAGTTGCCCTTCTCTTCCGCCTGCTTTGAATAATCGTCTCTTACGAGTATCTCCATCGCCTTTATCGAAACCGCGCAGGCGAGTGGGTTGCCGCCGAAGGTCGAGCCGTGAGTCCCGGGGGTGAATACGCCAAGGACGTCCTTGTTGGCCGCGACCGCCGATATCGGCATTACGCCGCCGCCAAGAGCTTTACCGAGGATGAAAATGTCGGGCTCGACATCTTCAAAGTTGCAGGCAAACATTCTTCCGGTGCGCGCAAAACCAGTCTGGACCTCGTCGGCGATAAAGAGGATATTGTGCTTCGTGCAGATATCGCGCACCTCTTTGAGGTATCCTTTGGGAGGCGTGATGATCCCAGCCTCTCCCTGTATCGGCTCCGCCATGAAGGCTACGGTGTTAGGCGTGATCGCCTCTTCCAGAGCTTTGGCGTCGCCGTATTTGATTATCTTGAAGCCGTCGCAGTAGGGGCCGTAGTTAATGCGAGCGTCAGGGTCGGTGGAAAAGCTGACAATGGCGATCGTGCGCCCGTGGAAGTTGTTCTCACAGACGATAATCTCCTGTTTGCCGTTTTCGACGCCCTTGACCTCGGCACCCCAGCGGCGGGCGGTCTTAAGAGCCGTCTCGACGGCCTCCGCGCCGGTATTCATAGGGAGAATCATCTCTTTGCCCGTCAGTTCGCAGAGTTTCTCATAGAAGTCGCAGAGAACGGCGTTGTGGAAGGCGCGGGATGTGAGCGTCACCTTGTCGAGCTGGTCTTTTGCGGCGGCCACGATCTCGGGGTGACGGTGTCCGAAGTTAAGGGCCGAATAGGCCGAGAGCATGTCAAAATACTCGCGTCCCTCGGGGTCGCGTACGATTACGCCCTCTCCCTCAACAATGACGACATCTTTGGGGTGATAGTTGTGTGCGCCGAGTTTGTTTGTCTTGTCGATAATCTGCTGTGTGCTGAGCATTTCTTTTCCTCCTCATGATTATTGAACCACTAGGGTTTATTTGTTTATTTTTAATCTTGATGAGGTAAGTTTAACATCTTTTCTGAACTTTGAAAAGAGGGAAACTTCTATTTTTATACAGATATATCAGCGTTATCAACTATTATTTTTAAATTAACCAGTAATAATCGAAACTAAAATTATAAACTTTGACCCAATCTATAGTTCATATTTTATTGCGTTTACGAATAGCGCGCCAACGGCGCTTTCAGGTACGTATCCGGCAGATATGCAGAGTGCCGTCTTTAGTACGAAAATCAGCGATGCTTTCTATCTCATAAAAATTGTTGTTGTAGGCAAGATACCACACGGGATTAAAAAAAGAAAAGAACTTTCGCACCATCAGCGAGCGCCCCTTCTTTTTAAGGGCCTCCTCTCCAAGCTCATTTACTGAAAGCACGTCGCCGTTGCCGTTGATGACAACGAGGGGCTGCTTTGAAGCTGCTGCAAGTTTTTTTACTGATTCAAGGATATCTGAATGATTGTTTGTTTTTATTTTCAACGTATTTATCATGATTCGATATTCCCCCATTACTACTATTTTTTTTCCAGTAATTTTGCTAATCCATTTTTTCAAACACAATACTTAATTTACAAATACAGCTATTATATTATCATACATATCTCTTTTTTATCAAGTACAGCTAATTTATAATTTTTCAAAAACGTTATGGTAAACTATGTATACGACGAAAGAAGGGGCGATATGAGCGACACCCAGGGACTGTATAGGCTAATTTACAGATTTTACCGCGCACAGATCGAAAGCGGTCAATATCAAAAGGGAGAACCGCTGCCTGCGGCGCTGGAGATAGCGGAGACATTCAATGTTTCATTTAGTACGGCAAGAAAAGCTTTGCAGTCCTTGAAAAATGACGGTTACATAGAGCTCTCGCCCGGCAGGACGGCGACCGTCAGCTGGGACGGGCGATGCGGTGCGAACAGAAGCGAACTATACGACCGCATCAGCGGCGTCATCGATATGTATGACGGGATGAGTTATTTTCTCCCCCCCATTCTGACGAGCGGCGCACGCTACGTTGATTCCGAGGGGTTCGAAAAGCTGGACCTGATCATCGCGGAGATTGAAAATAACAATTCTGGGGCAATCTTTGATTTTACCGTCTTTTTCATAAAACAGCTCGGCAATCCGGTGCTGCTGCATCTTTTTTGTGAGCTCGATAATTTTGTCTTCGCCGCGTTTTCAGGAGGCGACCGGCACTTTCATTTGATGAACCGCGAACATCCGTGGACGGAACACCTGCCGTTAAAGCTCTTTTACGACATCGCCGAGGCGGTAGGCGCGGCGGACCGGGGAAGGTGCGGCGAGCTGTTCCAGAAACTTGCCGCGTTATACGGGGAAGATATGAACGCATATCTCAAATCCGCCGGACTGGAAAACGCGACCGGCAAGATACCGTTTCGCTGGCAGGTCTATGTGGAGCAGGAGCAGTATCTCTATTCAGCCGCCGTCGATCTGCTTTACAGGATCAATACGGGAAAGTTCCCCGGCCGCTGGCTGCCGCCGGTCCCAGACCTCGCGGCATCTCTTGGCGTATCCGAGATAACGGTTCGCCGGACGATCAAGCTTTTGAACGGCATCGGCGTTACGGAGACGATCAACAGAAAGGGCACGAGGATATATGGGGTCGAAAGGGCGCGCCACACCGTGAAGATTGACGTCGGCATGTTTAAAAGCCGATTTATCTTCGGCCTCCGGCTCCTGCATATTCTGGCGCTCACAATAGAAAATGTCTCTTACGAGGCCTTTTGTTTCTTCTCGGAGGAGGATATAAACGGTATCTCAGAGGCTATTGAGGATGACGCCAAGCGAGGTAAAGAGTTTCTGACTTTGGGCGTGACGATCAACGTTATATGTAAAACTTCAAAGAATACCGTGATAAAGGAAATTTATTCTCAGATCGCCGGACGGCTGGTATGGCTTTATCCATTAAGACTGATAGAGTTTAAGGATCTTGATATTTATGATTTTCCGCGGAGCTCCGCGAGTATGCAGAAGAGCCTGCGCGAGGGGCGGCGGCGGGATTTTTCGCGCCATCTCTCGGAGGTCATGACCGCGACCTTCTTCGCGGCTCAGACGGCGCTGCTTCAGCTGGGAATAACAGAGGCAGCCGAACTGCGGCTGCCCCAAATGGCTAATGATATAGAACGACTTTAAAAGATTTTATTTTTGCCCCGCGAGAAATTCCACATACTGGCGCGCGCTCCGGCCAGAGAAGCCTCCGTGTTTCAGCTCCCAGCGTATCGCGCCCAGTTCCAGCTCTTCGTCGCTTATCTCCACGCCGTATTCCCCGGCAAGGCTGCGAACGATGTGCAGGTATTCCTTCTGTTCCGGTGAAAAATAGCGTATAAGCAGACCAAAGCGGTCGACAAGGGACATCTTTTCCTGCATCGTCTCCGACTCATGCATATCGTCGTCTTTGTCAAGGCGGTCGCCCCAGGTCTCCTTCATCAGGTGGCGGCGGTTTGAGGTGGCGTAGATAAGCACATTGTCCGGACGCTTTTCGATACCGCCTTCGATAAAGGCTTTGAGGAACTTGTATTCGACCTCAAACTGTTCGAAGGAGAGGTCGTCCATAAAGAGGATGAACTTATAGTTACGCAGTTTTATCTCTTCAAGGATCGTCTCAAGGTCGTTTATCTGGTGCTTGTAGACCTCGATCATACGCAGGCCGCGCGGCGCGTACTCGTTGAGCAGCGCCTTTATCGTCGAGGATTTTCCGGTTCCGCCCTCTCCATAGAGCAGTACATTGTTAGCCGGGCGACCGTCGAGAAAGGCCGTGGTGTTGTCAACGACAGCCTTTTTCTGCTCTTCGTAACCGATGAGGTCGGAGAGCGAGATATCCTCCAGCGGTATCGCGGGAACGATCTCGCGCGCGTGCGCATCCCAACGAAATCCGCTGTAAAGGCCAAATTTGCCGACGCCGTGCTCGCGGTAGAAGGACACGGCCGCCTCATAGAGTCCGGCTGGCGAGTCAGCCGCCGCCATCGCCGCGGCAAGTTCGCCGATGACGGCTCCCGCGGTGCGCCCAAAGGAGACAGGCCCGGCCGTCATAGGCACAAAATCGTCAAGCAGGCCGGCCGCGCCAAGGCGAAGCTCTTCCTCAATCGATCTCAGGTCATAGTGCAGGCAGTCAAAGAGAGTCTCGAAATCACGCATTGCAAATTCACGCATCGTGCCGCAGAGCGGGCCGCGGCGTTCATGCGCGAGCGAGAAGGGATTTTCGTTTTCCGCGACGAGCATCGCCAGCCACGTCTGCCAGAGGTTACCGGCGATGCCGGCCCTCTCCGCCGCGGCGGCCATCTTCGCGGCACAGTCGCAGTACCACGAGGCGCTCTCCGCAAGAGAGGATTCGTCTATCTGCCCCGCGCTCTTTATGAGCCCCGAGATACAGGCAAATACCTCGTCGCGCTCAAAGTCGCGGTAGGGGATCAGCTCCCTTATCATCTTTAATCCTCGTCTGAATCGCTTATTCCGGCCTGCATACGGGCCTTCTTGCGCTGGTCCGCGTCAAGGATGGTCTTGCGGATACGCACGGAGAGCGGCGTCACCTCGACAAGTTCGTCGTCGCTGATCCACTCCAGCGCGGAATCTACCGTAATGGTGCGCGGCACGTCGAGCACCGTCATCATATCTTTTGTCGCGGAGCGGTGGTTCGTCTGCTGCTTGCGCTTGCTGGGATTGCAGGGGATGTCCTTGCCGCGCGAGCTCTCGCCAACCACCTGTCCGTTGTATATCGCGTCTCCCGGCTTAATGAAGAGCGTCCCGCGTTCCTGAAGGTTATCCAGGGCGTAGCTCGTCGCGGTCCCGCTGTCCATGCTGACGAGCGAACCACGCGAACGCGCGTTTATCTCTCCGACCCATTCGCCGTAACCGACAAAACGCGAAGCGAGGATGCCGAGGCCACGCGTATCGGTTAGAAATTCTCCTCGGTAGCCGATGAGGCCGCGCGTCGGTATTCTAAATTCAAGGCGGAGCACTCCCGTGCCGCCGTTTTCCATATTTTTAAGTTCGCCCTTACGCTGCGCGAGCTTCTGGATGACAACGCCCTGATACTCCTCGGGAACGTCGATGATAACCTCCTCCATCGGTTCGAGGGTGCGCCCCTTTTCGTCATGCTGCACGATTACCTCGGGACGCGAAACGCAGACCTCCGATCCCTCGCGGCGGATCTCTTCTATGAGTATCCCTAGATGCAGCTCGCCGCGGCCGGAGACCTTAACGCCGTCAGGACGGCCAAGGTCCTCCATGCGCAGCGCCGGATCCGTCTTGGTCTCGCGCTCAATACGCGCCTTGAGCTGACGGAGCGTGATGGCGTTGCCGTCCTGTCCCGCGAAGGGGCTGGTATTTACGATAAAGAACATGGATACGGTCGGCTCCTCAATATCGAGCGGAGGAATGACCTGATCGCCGATCTCCGGAGCGCTCATCGTATCGCCGAGATCGATGTTAGCCGGTCCCGTGAACCAGACGATGTCGCCGGCGCCTACCGCCTCTACCTCGGCGCGGTCAAGGCCGTTCGTGACATAAAGGTGCGTGCAGGTCGAGGTATCGGTGGAGACGACCTCCCAGTTGGTCTGGTCGTAATCCGTCCAGCGCGTGTGGGTGCGCAGTATGCGGTCACCCTTGCGCAGGGTCCCCTGCAGTATCCTGCCGCAGCCGATACGTCCGAGGTATTCGCTCCACGAAAGGGTGCAGACCTGCATGAGGAATGGTTTGTCCATCTCCGCCTTCGGCGCTGGTACTCTTTCAATGATCGTCTTGAAGAGGTCCTGCATACCGGCCTTGGAATTGTCCTCGTGTTTGTTCAGGTCGTCGACAAACCAGCCCTGGAGGCCGGAGCCGTAGAGCACCGCGAAATCGCACTGCTCCTCCGTGGCGCCGAGCTCTATAAAGAGGTCGAAGGTTTTGTCGAGCGCCGCGTCGGGCTCGGCGTTCGGTCGGTCAACCTTGTTGACGATCACGATCGGCTTTAGCCCCAGCTTAAGCGCGCGCATAAGGACATAACGCGTCTGCGGCATCGGCCCCTCGTTCGCGTCTACAAGCAGCAGGACGGAATCGACCATCGAAAGAACCCGTTCCACCTCTCCGGAAAAGTCGGCGTGTCCCGGGGTATCGACTATATTTATCTTGTAACCTTCCCATTCGACCGTGCAGTGCTTGGCCTTGATCGTGATGCCGCGCTCGCGCTCGAGATTTCCGGCGTCCATCACGCGCTCCTCCATCACCTGGTTCTCGCGGAAGAGGTGTGCCGCTTTGAAGATACCGTCTATGAGCGTTGTCTTGCCATGGTCGATATGAGCGATGATAGCGATATTTCTTATCTTTGAAGAGTCCTGCATTTTATAATGTTCCTCTCGGTTTAGTGTGCTTCCTGAAAACTTTACGCCATTGAATTTTTCAACCGGCGATTATTCTAGCCAACGTAAAATAATAACACTTACATGGCAAATTTGTCCAGCACAGATTCAGAACTAACGTATAAAAACCAGCGGACAATGCCCACACGGTCGTCAATAACTAATCTATTACAATAAATCAATAATAGAATCGCTCTGTCTATTTGAAATTTCCAGGCGCTTAGAGTATATTAGTAGCTATTCAATAACTACGCTCAGCTAAATGGTTTTAATAATACCGTTTCACCAGTAAACAGCGAAAACGCTTGAAGGAGTGACAGATATGAAGGGAAAGATGCTTGCTCTTGTCAAAGAAAAACCGGAGGTCGGCCTGTGGATGCGCGAGGTCGATATTCCTCAGCCCGGCCCCAACGACGTTCTGATAAAGATAAAAAAGACGTCGATATGCGGAACGGATCTCCACATCTATAACTGGGACGAGTGGTCGCAGAAGACCATTAAGACCCCGATGACCATCGGTCATGAATATGTCGGAGAGATCGTCGAACTCGGCAGCCATGTGCGCGGCTGGAAGGTCGGCGAGCGCGTCTCGGGCGAGGGACACATCGTCTGCGGCGAGTGCCGCAACTGTCTCGCCGGACGCCGCCACTACTGCCCGCATACGATCGGTGTCGGCGTGAACCGTGACGGCGCCTTCGCGCAGTACCTTTCAATACCGACGACGAATGTCTGGCGCTGCGCACCCGATATCTCCGACGATATCATCTCCTGCTTCGACCCGCTCGGAAACGCCACCCATACGGCGCTGCAGTATGATCTCATTGGAGAGGACGTTCTCATCACCGGCGCGGGACCCATCGGCATGATGGCCGCCGCTATCTGCCGCCACGTCGGCGCGCGCAACGTAGTCGTCAGCGACCTCAACGATTACCGCCTCGATCTCGCGAAAAAGCTCGGCGCTACGCGCACCGTGCGCGCCGATAAGGAGGACCTCCGCGACGTGATGCACGAGCTCGGCATGAAGGAGGGCTTCGACGTCGGGCTGGAGATGTCAGGCAGCCCGCAGGCCTTCTCCGGCATGGTCGACGTGATGCACAACAGCGGCAAGATCGCGCTGCTCGGCCTCGTGAAGCCCGGCACGGTCATCGACTGGGACAAAGTCATCTTCAACGGCCTGACGATAAAGGGCATCTACGGACGTGAGATGTACGAGACCTGGTACAAGATGACGACGATGCTGCAGAGCGGCCTTGACATCAGCGAAGTCATCACCCACCGTTTCGACGTGCGGGACTTTGAAAAGGGCTTCGCAGCGATGAACTCAGGACAGTCGGGAAAGGTCGTCCTTGACTGGCAGAACCTTTAGCGGCGGAATACAATAAATAAAATTTGACCGGTAATTTTTAACATCAACGAAAGGCGGCATATACAAAACATGAAAACTGCGATCGGCAAAATTGCGGCGGAGATAGAGAAGATAAAGGCCGACGGCCTCTATAAGAACGAGCGTATCATCACGACGCCGCAGCGCGACGTGATAGACACCACCGCCAAGGGCGGCGTCGTCAACATGTGCGCGAACAATTACCTCGGACTCGCGGACAACGCGCGCGTCATCGAGGCGGCCAAGGCGGCCTACGACCGCTGGGGCTACGGCCTCGCCTCCGTGCGTTTTATTTGCGGCACACAGCAGATACACAAGGATCTCGAAGCGGCGGTCAGCCGTTTCTTAGGCATGGAAGACACGGTCCTCTATTCCTCCTGCTTTGACGCCAACGGAGGCGTCTTTGAGCCTCTGCTCTCCGATAAGGACGCGATAATCAGCGATGAGCTGAACCACGCAAGCATCATCGACGGCGTGCGCCTCTGCAAGGCGAAAAAATTCCGCTACAAAAACAACGACATGACTTCGCTGCGCGAGCAGCTCGAGGCGGCAAAAGCGGCCGGCGCGGACATCAAGCTCATCGTCACGGACGGCGTCTTCTCAATGGACGGATATATCGCAAACCTTAAGGGCATCTGCGATCTGGCTGACGAGTATGACGCCCTTGTAATGGTCGACGACAGCCACGCCGTCGGCTTCATGGGCGAGCGCGGACGCGGCACGCACGAATACTGCGGCGTCATGGGGCGCGTCGACATCATCACCGGCACCCTCGGCAAGGCTCTCGGCGGCGCATCCGGCGGCTATGTGAGCGCGAAGGCCGAGATAGTGGAGATGCTGCGCCAGCGCAGCCGTCCCTACCTCTTCTCCAACACGGTCGCGCCCGCGATATGCGGCGCCTCGCTCGAGGTGATCAGGATGCTGGAAGAATCGACGGAGTACCGCGACCGCGTACACGCCAACACGAAATATTTCCGCGAAAAGATGGCGGAGCTCGGCTTCGACATCCTTCCGGGAACGCATCCCATCGTACCGATCATGCTCTACGACGCGAAGGTCGCCTCGGAGTTCGCCTCGCGCCTGCTTGATAAGGGCATCTATGTGACCGGCTTCTTCTACCCCGTAGTCCCACAGGGCAAGGCGAGGGTACGCACACAGGTCTCAGCGGCCCACACGACAGAAGACCTCGACCGGGCGATCGCCGCCTTTACCGAGGTAAAAAAAGAGATGGGGCTGTAAGCCTCCGGCTATAAAGACAAAAACGTGGCCGGCCTGATAAAAATACAGGCCGGCCACGCTATCTCTCAGTATTGCCCTACGCGAAGCCGAGGCGTTCTTTCAGCGCAAGCAGGACATCGGTATTGTTCGCCGTCACCATCAGCATATCGCCCTCTTTAACCTGCGTCTTGCCCGTCGGCGTAACCGTACCGCTGCCGCGCCTGATGAGCATGATACGGACGCTTTCGGGGAATTTCAGCTCCTCCACCGCCATCCCCACGGCCGACGAACCCTTTGTCACGCTCAGCTCATACAGTCCGCCCTGGAGCTCCTCCTCATAGTCGGTAAAGCTGCGCGAGACGAGCGTCTTATCCTCATGATCGAGCTGATCGAGCAGCGATGCCATCGGCGCAAGCAGCGAGCCCTGAATTATGACCGAGGTCAGCGAAATGAAGAAGACCATGTTGAAGATGACATCCCCGTTCGGAAGAGCATAGGTGAGGGCATAAGAGGCAAAGACTATCGACGAAGCGCCGCGCAGACCGACCCATGAGACGAGGAGCTGCGCCTTCTTCGTGTATTTGAACGGCAGTAAAGTGAGAAAAACAGCCGCGGGGCGGATGATGAACATCAGCATCGCGGAGATCGTAAGCGCCGGAAGCCATACCGAAGGCAGCTGCGAGGGGAAGACGAGCAGCCCCAGCGTTACAAAGACCAGTATCTGCATCAGCCAGGAAAAACCGTCGAAAAAACGCACCAACGACGACTTATAGACCAGCTTCATATTTCCCATCACCATACCGGCGATATATATTCCCAGGAACCCGTTGCCCTGCATCACCTGCACCGCAGAATAGATGAGGGCGGCCAGCGTCGCCGCTACTACCGGATAGAGACCGTCGCTGTTGAGCCTTATACGGTTCATCACCCAGGCGCCGGCGAAGCCGAAAGCCAAACCAAGCACCCCTCCGATGACAAACTGCATCACAAACAGCGTGACAAAGCTGAAAAAACTGCTGTCCGGCGCCGTCATGAGACCGATGATGGCAATCGTCAGCATATAGGCGGTAGGATCGTTGCTGCTGCTCTCAAGCTCAAGCAGCGGCGCGAGCGGCGCTTTGAGGTTCAGGTTGTTCGAGCGCAGAATGGAGAAGACCGAGGCGGCGTCGGTACAGGAGACGACCGCGCCAAGCAAAAGGCCCTGGAGCCACGTCAGCCCCACAAGGAGGTAGGCGGCGACGCCGACCAGCACGGCGGTGATGATAACGCCGACTGTCGAAAGCAGCACCCCGGGCACCAGTACCTCCCTGGCGGATTTCCAGCTTGTCGCCATACCGCCGGCAAAAAGGATGTAACATATGGCAAAGTTACCGATGGTGCTTGCGACGGCGGCGTTGTCGAAATAGATGCCGCCGATACCGTCAGAACCCATGATCATCCCCGCGAGGATGAAGAATACGAGCACCGGGATGCCGGCTTTGGTGAGAAAACGGCTGAATGCTATACAAAAAAGCAATATAAGCGAGACAAAAAGAATAAGAGCGTTGATATTATCCATAAAGAGGGCCTCCCTCAGGCATTAAACTGGTCAATGTACCCATAATAACAGAAAATAATTGCAGGAACCACTAAGGAGAGGACGATCCACGGCGGTATTTCTACCTAATTATAATCCGGCCCGAACTAATAACGAAAAGAGCACGGCGGTCTAAAGACCTTCCGTGCTCCGCCCTGTTATACGAATATATCTTCTAAGTCTTTAGTCGTTCGGTCTGATCTTCTTGTAGAATACCGCTTTGCCGTCCTTCGCTTCGAGGATGAAACCGTCCTTGTCCTTCGGATTGTGGAACTCATCCATCGTGAGCTTCGTGTGCATCAGCTGGAGATCCTTTGTCTTTTCAAGGGCGTCGCGCACTTTGACGGGATCGGTGCTGTTCGCGCGTTTGATCGCGTCCGCTAGCCAGTAGACCGAGTCGTAGGCCATGACCGCGTTCATGAATTCCTGACACTCCGTCCCCGCCTGCCTCTTATACTTCGCAAAGAAATCCTTCAGCGCGGGATCTTCCTTAGCGACGTGGCTCACCCAGAAGGTGTTCTTCATCGCCTCTTTGCCGGTGATCTCCCACATAAAGTCGCCGTAGCCGTCGCCGCCAATGATGGGAACATCGATGCCCATTTCACGCGCCTGCTTGACGGAGAGGGGAGTGCACTTGCCCATTGTCGGCAGGACGAGCACATCCGGGTTCGACAGCTTGATCTTCGTCAGCTGGGCACGGAAGTCGACGTCTTCACCGCGGTGGCCCTCGTCGGCAACGATCGTGCCGCCGGCGGCCTTAAAGCTCTTTGTGAAGAACTCGCGGAGACCGTGGGAATAGTCGCTCGATACGTCATAGAGTATCGCGGCCTTCTTCGCCTTAAGGTCCTGCGCGGCGAATACGGCGAGAATTTTTCCCTGATAGGGATCGAGGAAGCAGATACGGAAGTTGTAGGGCTTCACCTTGCCCCTTTCGTCAACCGTTACGTTCGGATTTGTCGGAAGCGTCCCTATGTGAGGGACTTTACCCTGGTTGAATACTGGGGAGGCCGCGATGCAGAGGCCGGAGCCGCTGGGGCCGATGACCGCTACGACTTTGTCCTGCTGGACTAGACGGCGGGCCGCGTTCACCATGTCTTCGTTGCGCGTGCGGCAGTCATACATCACTATCTCAAGTTTCTTTCCGAGAACCCCGCCCTTCGCGTTGATCTCGCTGACTGCCATCTTAACGGCCTCAACTTCAGCGACGCCATAGGCGGCAAAGTCTCCGGTGACAGTAGCTATTTCACCAATTTTGATCGTGTCGGCGGCGAATGCGGGGAGAGCCAGTAGCATAATTGCCAATACTGCGAATAGTTTGCGCATGCAAAAACCTCCTCATAAATTTTCCGTCTTTGATAGATCGGGGTGGGTGCAAGAAAATTCTATCATAGTTTTTACATTTGCAATAGACAAAAGAGCAAAAAAACTTCTTTATCCATATTTTTGTTTCTTAAATTAAGTCATACCACACCTAAAATCTTGTAAAGTAGTAAAATAAATATTTTAAATTAAAAAATAAACTAATAACCCAAAATATTACCCTCACAGTACAAATTAAAAAGAACAACAAAAGGGCACAAAGATAAGCCGTTCACATCAGCTGCGGTCATTGCCATACTTGGCACGATTTCTATTCAGGAAGGCATTCGGCACATATTCTTACCGTAAAAATCGTTGGGAAATATACACTTATAGAAGCTGCTACAACTTTCGCACCAGCAGACGCTTGGTCATTATCCACCGGAAGCAGAGGACGTGGGCGCCCAGAGTCACAAGCCAGGAGACCGGGTAAGAAAGGTAAACCGTGGTGACGGTGTGAAACGCCTCCACATGGAAGAGAGTCGCGATCCATACCAGACGCAGACCACAGGCCCCTAGCAGCGTGACGACCGTCGGCAGCACCGAATAGCCGATGCCGCGCAGCGTCCCCACCATGCCGTCCATCATGCCGCAGAGCGCATAGGTGCTGCAAAGAACCCACATCCGCTGCATCCCCGCGTTTATCACAGCGTCGCTTGAGGAATATATGCCAAGCAGCTCCCTGCCGAAGGCGACGACGAGCGCGCCAAGCACCCCGCCGACCACCAATATACATAGCTGTCCCCGCAGCAGCACCTTATAGATACGTTTGATGCGTCCCGCGCCGAAATTCTGGCTCGTAAATGAGATGATAGCCTGATAGAAGGCGTTCATCGCAAAATAGACAAAGAGCTCTATATTTGCCGCCGCCGAATTGCCAGCCATCACCACCGCGCCAAAAGAGTTGATCGAGGACTGGATAACGACGTTGGATAGGGAAAAAAGAATTCCCTGGACCCCCGCGGGCAGGCCGATCTTCAAAATCTGCACCAGCTTGTCCCTGTCTATCCGCATCTGTGATGGAACAAGCCTGATGCCTCCGCCCTCGCGGCAAAGACAGCGGACGACGAGCAGCGCCGATACACATTGAGATATGACCGTCGCAATCGCGACTCCGGCAACGTCAAGCTTTAGGTTGATGACGAAAAAGAGATTCAGCACCACGTTGATGATGCCGGCGACGACGAGAAAATAGAGCGGGCGCCGCGTATCGCCGACGGCCCGCAGGATCGCGCTGCCGAAATTATATACCATCATCGCGGTCATGCCGAGAAAATAAATGACCAGGTAAAGAGTGGCAAGGCCAAGCACCTCTTCCGGGGTCTGCATCCAGATAAGTATCCGGCGCGCCCCGACGATGCCTATCACCGACAGCAGAATGCCGCTGGCGATCCCCAGCACTATCGAGGTATGGACGGTCTTGGCAAGATCATCCTCCGCCTTCGCCCCGTAATAGCGGGCGGCAAGGACGTTCGTGCCGATTGAAAGGCCGATAAAAAGATTCGTCAACAGCCCGATGAGAGAGGTGTTGGAGCCGACCGCGGCAAGCGAATTATCACCCGCGTAACGCCCGACGACGATAATGTCCGCCGCGTTGAATAGCAGCTGCAGTATACTTGAGCACATCAGCGGGATCGCGAAGAGCAGCATCTTCGGCAAGATGGCGCCGCTGCACATATCTATCTCGTATTTTTTATTATTCAATAACATCTATATCAAACCCACCATTCAATAGCAGTAATAGGCCTCTATATAATTTCCTAAAAACACCCTTGTACGCAGTTAAGACATTTTAACATAACAGCGCCAAGAACGAAGTGGATTTTTGAAAAGAAATAGCGCAACAACCGGCTGTTGTGAATTACTCTGAGTATACGATATATCATCAATGATATTACGATAAACGACCGGTTTTTAATTAATTACGGTACGTGCGAATTGAGACGTGTCTGTGACACAAAAATAACTTTAATTGCTATAAGTCACTCAAGGCAGCTGCAGAAGCAACATAAGACAAAAACCCTGTCCACAACAGGGTTTTTGTCTTATTTTTAAGTGCTTATTTTAACTTCGTTTTGTAGATTTGGTGCCGGACTAAAGACTCTAAGAACACATCTTTGTCCATACTCCATGTAAGTTTTTGCCATAGCTGTCGTCAATTTTTTATTTTCCAAGGCTGAATCCGTACGACATGAAAAACTAGGTTTATTCAGTGATACCAGCACAAATCTAGCTAAGAATTTATATGGCAGAAATTAATGTAACGATGAGCAAACATTAATTTCTGCCATAACATGTCATAGACACAGATTACCTTAGGTGATATGAGATGTAAAGAACTAACAAAAAGTGAACTTCATTAAATTGCACAAAACATACGCAAAAGACTTAGTATCACACATCGCGTAACGTAATATTGGCAACACTCACTTTTTAGAAAAGAACGTTGATGTTGACTATATGACAATACTTGGTGCCGGAGGGGGGGGTCGAACCCCCACGAGGTTT
Source organism: Cloacibacillus porcorum (assembly GCF_001701045.1). Classification (GTDB taxonomy): domain Bacteria; phylum Synergistota; class Synergistia; order Synergistales; family Synergistaceae; genus Cloacibacillus; species Cloacibacillus porcorum. Next base: position 1,014,506 of record NZ_CP016757.1, on the reverse strand, counting down.
ACCCTCGGCGGATTTTGAGTCCGCTGCGTCTGCCATTCCGCCACTCCGGCTTTCGTCTGGTATCATCAAAAAAGATAATCAACCATGAGCCTCCGCTTAGGCACGCGAAATATGGTAGCATCTACGCCCGGATTTTGCAAGGCGTTTCGGCCACGGCACAGCGGCGGCGTATAGATCGGCGCTTCCATTGAGCTGACTGACGGCGGCCTTTTTTGCGTTTCACATAATTCGTGATAATACCCTTAAAATACCGCGCCGGCATCTGCTGCCACACAAAGTCTATACTGAAAGGTCCTGTGTCTTTGCCGTCAGCCTGGCAGCCGCCATTGGAAGACGAAGTTACATAAATTTAGATTTAGGCGGCGAGGTCCACCAGTTCCAGACCTCCTCCCCCGTCTCCCATCTGGTCTCTCTGCCCTTTGCGCGTCTTGCCTGCAGCATTTTTTCAAAGGCACAGATATAAAGGTCTTTGTACTTCGGCCACCGAAATGAATCACGAAGCTGCTTCTTCCAACCGCCCATAGGACAGCATATGCAGCCTAGCCTTTTGAATCCTTCATTGTAGAGAGGGCAATATGAGACGGAATTGCCTGTTATGTATTCCCAGACTTCATTCGTGGTCCAATCAAAAATAAGGTGAATGTATCTTTTAGAGGGATTCTTACTATCGGTTTCAAACCGCTGTCTCTTGGAGCGTCTGGTGCTCTCCGCAAGCCGGATGCCTGTGATTACCGTCCTTCCAAGACCGCCGCGTTCTTTAAGGTAGCGGCAGCAGTAACGCGCGATACGGGTCGGCGGCATTCCTGCTTTGACTATCAGCCCCCACATCGACATTTCCGGCCTGTCCCAGATTATCTCCCGCTGTGCCGCGATAAAATAGACCAGTTCGGGGGGATCTACGGTGGTAACATTGTAGTGAGCGTCATACTTGACACCGCTCCTGCGCACAAGGTCGAGAATCACCGTGCTGTCTTTTCCGCCGCTGTAGGCCACATAATAACCATCCGGCGGCTCATTCTTCCTGAGAATTTCTAACGCTTCTTCTGTCTTTTCGTCTAATGTCATATTCTCTCACCATATTTCCGCCTGTCTTTCAGTAAACAGATGCCATTTGAGGCATCAGACCTTTTACCCTCACGATATTTGTGAAGAACCTCCCAATCTCTTCTATTCACGATAGAATAGGCGAAAGACGAAATCTACGGTACATAAAAAGGCTGAACCTGTACCGCGTCTTTCCATTTATAGGTGAGACATTGTAAAAACCATATGTAATACATACGGCTGACATAACGGCTGAAAAGATATTTGCCCCGCAGCAGGCTGTAATATAATATAATAGATAAAAATATGTACTCAGGAGGCCTTGATGTGAAGACCATCACTCTGGCACACTATACAATGAAGGATATTGAACCCGCGCCTTGGGTCGAAACGTGGGAAAACCTGATGAAGTTCGGTTCGCGCATGGCGCCTAAGCTGATACCGCTCGGCTTCAAATTAAAGCTGCGCAAGGTGATTTTGGACGAGCTCACGCAGGATAACCTCATGACGGCGAATATGGTGACAATCGAATGTGAGGAGGCCGGCACGCCAGAGACTCCTATCGAGAATCTGCTGATGCTGGAACTCGACTTCACCCCCTGCAGCGAGTGTAAAACGCCCGGTGGACAGGAGTTTCCCTGCCGCACCTTTACCAGCTTCAGCGGCGATATATGCCAGGCCCTGCCGGAGGAGTTTTTTATGGAGGCGACGCTGCGCGTAGCCTTTAAATCACAGCACGAATGCGGCTGCCACTGCGGAGACTGCGACTCCTGCGCGAGCGGCTGCGGCGACGAGGAGGCCGGCGTCCGCACCGACGGCTGCGGCGAGGAAGGCCATCATCACGACCACGGAGATAAGGATTAGAGACATGGCACATTTCAACGTTATCACAAAGGGCGGAGACAAAGGTACGACCTCGCTGGCAAACGGCGAACGCATCGCGAAGGACGACCGCGTAGTAGAACTCTACGGCACGATCGACGAATGCCAGGCGGCACTGGGAATGGCGCGCGCCTTCTGCGAGGAAGAGAAGACCGCGCAGGACATTTATTTCATCGAGGATTATCTCTTCGGAGCGATGGCCTATTACGCAAAGTGCGACTACCCCGCTCCCGATCCGGCGATCATGGAAAATATGGCGGCCCGCGTCACGGAGTCCCTGCCGGAGGGCGGCATGACCTTTGTGCGCCCCGGCGACAGCCGCTGCGGCTCCGCGCTGCACCTGGCCCGCACGATTGCGCGCCGTGCCGAACGGATCGCGACGCCGCTCTTCCGCGAGGGAAAGTTAGAAGAGAAGGGATATCAATTCCTCAACCGCCTCTCCGACGTCATCTATCTGCTGTCGCTGAAGGTCGACGCCGACGCTAAAAAATAGCGCCCCCCAAAGAGTCCGTATAATATCCGTGCCCGTATCCTCAGGAGATACGGGCGCTTTTTCGTCGTTTATGAGCGGCCTGCGTGCCGCGCCTGTCTGCCGTTATTTATCCTGATTTTCATCCGTCTCCGTGGAGAACCGCTTCCAGAGGCGCTTGAGGCGATCTTCTATTCTGCCCTCCGCTCCGAGTCTGCCTGGGAAATAGAAGCGGCGCACCTCGGGCATGTAGGCCTGCGGCACCCAGTGGCCGGGGCTGTCGTGCGGGTAGACATATCCCTCGCCGTCGTTGCGCAGGTGACTCGGCACCTCCATTATCTTTCCCTCGCGGACATTCTGCTGCGCCGCCTTGATCGCGAGATAGGCGCTGTTGCTCTTCGGCGCGGCGGCAAGATAAATGACCGCTTCGCCGAGGATCAGGTTCGCCTCTGGCATGCCGACGCGGTCAACGGCGGCGGCGGCGTTCTGCGCGACGACAAGCGCCATCGGGTCGGCAAGGCCGACGTCTTCCGCGGCGAATATGCAGAGGCGGCGCGTAATGAAGCGGATATCGTCGCCGCCCTCGAGCATCCGCGCAAGCCAGTAGAGCGCGGCGTCGGGGTCCGAACCGCGCATGCTCTTTATCAGCGCCGAGATCACCGCGTAGTGATCGTTGGAACTTCTGTCATAACGCTGCGTGGCGGCACCGGTGCTCTGCGCGACGATCTCGTCGGTGAGCAGCGAGCCGCCGCCCATCGCCGCCGCCGTTACGGAGGCCTCAAGCCTCGTCAGCGCCTGGCGCGCGTCGCCGCCGGCCAGCGCGGCGATCCGCTCGATCGTCTCCGCCTCAGCGCGCACGCCAAGACGGCCCAGCCCGCGTTCTTCGTCGTTCAGGGCCCGCGTCAGCAGTTCGCAGATATCTTCGTCTTTCAGCGGTTCCAGGGTGTAGACGACCATGCGCGAAAGCAGCGTCTTGTTGATCTCAAACCAGGGATTTTCCGTAGTCGTACCGATAAGGATGAGGTCACCAGTCTCGACGGACGGCAGCAGAACGTTCTGCTGTTTGCTGTTGAAATGGTAGATCTCATCGACAAAGGCGATCGCGGAACGTCCCGATATTTTTTTCTCGCCGCGCGCGCGCTCGACAAGCTCGCGCAGGGTCTCGACCTTCGCGCTGACGGCGTTTATCTCAAGCAGCACGCGGCCTGTAGTACGCGCGATAAGGCGAACCAGCGTAGTCTTTCCGACGCCGGGCGGCCCGTAGAGGATGCAGCTCGGAGCCTTGCCTCCATCGAGCATACTGCGCAGTGCCTTTCCCGGCGCCAGAACATGCCGCTGTCCCACATATTCGTCGAGAACACGCGGCCTCATACGCTCCGCAAGAGGCACCTCAAAGCTGATATTTTCTTCGCCGCCCTCAAAAAGGCTCGTTTCCGCCATCGTTATATCTTTTTACGTTCAATGAAACGCGTTATGTCGAGTGAATTTTTCGGTGCGTTAAGCGGCGCTTCGCATTCCGTGACAACCCTTGCCAGAGGATAGCGCGGCGAGAGGAAATCGCTTATTACCTCGGCCCATTTGCGTCCCATCGCCGAGGTGTCAAAGGAGGGGTTCTTCTTCCAGTCATCGGGAGTAAATACTTTCTCCGGATCGACATAGAAGCCCCCCACTCCAAGCGAGGCGGCGCGGGTAAGCCAGCAGTCCGTCGTCGGCGAGGGATCGGCGGGAACGGCGAAGATAAAGGAGGCGGCGTTAGACAGCCAGCGCTCACCCTTCTTAGCGTAGATCTCGCGGTACTCCCACGGCACGATCTGCTCACGCGCGTTCAGCGCTTCGACAAAATCGGTCATAAGCGGATAGGTCACGTCGGCCCAGCCGCTCCACGCCGGTTCGTCTCTCTGCACCAGCACAGCGCGCATTCCCGCGCGCCGCGCGCCCTGGAGATCGTAGAGGAAATCCCCCACGTAGAGGCAGCGGCGCGGTTCCACTCCGATTGCGGCGGCGGCGGCGAGCAGGGCCCGCGGGTCGGGCTTGACCCAGTCCATATTGTCACGTCCCCAGGTCTGCGCCGGGAGTTCGAGGCCGATTACCTCCGCCCCGCGCCTGATCACCTCCATGCAGTTACGCGAGAGGATGCAGTATGGTATGTTGTTTTTATTAAGCCATTTGATCAGCTCAAAGGCTCCGGGAACCGGCTCGGCCTTCTCCGCGCCGGCCATTTCAAGCTCCACCAGCTCTTTGAGCATCGCCTCGCGCCTATCGGGCGCAAGCGTCCAAGAGTCCTCAAGCAGCATCGCCCGCCGGCCGCCGTAATATTTTTCGCGGATGCCGGAAAAATCCAGTTTAGTCTCGGCGATAACGCCGTCCCAATCCAATAAAAATCCGGAAGCCCCCGCAGGGCTCCAAAAGGGCGCCTTTATGCACATGTTATCCTCCCGAAATTCATCACAATAAATTCACAAGCAGCTCAGCCATTATATTCTCTGCGAAAGGGCAGAGTCAGACACAGTTATATTATAACCCAATTAACGACAATTTTTTTATTTTTGCATACAAGTAAAATGTTTTTATCTTCATTGGCGGAAACCACAGCACGGCTCGTCTGCCTGACGATGCCGCCGCCCAAGCGTACAAATATTCACGCGCTGCCAGGCTTTTGCATATCAGGCATCGGAGAAAGACAGAGAAAGACCCCGCCTGGCCGTGTATGGGAGGTCTTGACCCGATCCTAAACAAGGATATAGGAGCGTATCCGCTTAACCTGGTCGATACTTACGTATCTCCGCCGCCTTCGGAAGACGATCCAAACGGGTTTATTTGTTGGCTCAAGACTCAACCCATATCACACGCACCCAGCAGGGTAAATGGTATGGCTGATGTTTATTGACTTAGATTATAGCCCCGAAATCGAAAAAAACAAGTGGTACGGCGAAAAATTGTAACAAATATGCATAAATCGCGTAGTATTTGCCGATTTTGTCTCAGCCTCTCAACGCTTCTAGCTCCTCACGGATGTTGTCGCGCAGCCAGAGCCCGACCTCCGGCGAGGCCAGCATTGCACGGTCACCGTCAAGCGCCTCGACTATTTCGTCGGTGTCGAGCAGGAATTCGCGTCCGTTGATGATATGGCGGTATCGCCAGTGGACGTTGGGCGAGCCCATAACCAGCGTCATAACAGTCGCCGGCATATCCCCCAGCGGCGGCCGGTCGACGCTGCCGTACTGGAATGTCGCGGTGATGGTAGTTCCTACGCCCACCGTGGAGTCGATCACCAGCCCGCCGCCGCAGAGCTCAGCCGACTGCCGCAGGAAGGGCAGCCCCATACCTACGCGGCGCGTCGTCCTCGTGGTCGTGAAGGGGTCGGTCACCTTAGCGACAAACTCCGGACTCATACCGCGTCCGTTGTCCTTGACCGAAAAGAGGAGCAGATCTTCTCTCTCATCCTCTTTTATCGTGATTTCCACCTCGTCGGCTCCGGCCATCGTACTGTTTTCTGAGATATCCAATACGTGCGCGGAGAGATCTTCAAGCATGCCGTTTCCTCCTTTTTACAATCGTTTATCTATTTTTATTCGATTATGACTAATAATCGCTCTTGATAGTATAATCATATCATGCTATACCTTGATGACGATCATATTTTTTGAGGAGGCACACATGATAAATATTGCGATCCACGGACATTTCTACCAGCCTCCGCGTGAAGATCCTTGGACGGGTACCGTCCTCCATGATCCAACCGCCGCACCGGCGCACGATTGGAATGAACGCGTATGCTCCGAATGCTACCTGCCAAACAGCTGTGCCAGGATACTCGGTATGGACGGGCGCATTAAAACGGAGATCAACAATTACGCAAGGCTGAGCTTCAATTTCGGCCCCACGCTCCACAGATGGATAGAAAACCATTCGCCGTCGCTCAATAAGACGCTGATAGAATCACAGTCGAGAGCGATCGCCCAGGCCTATAACCATATAATTATGCCGCTGGCCTCGGAACGGGATAAACTTACGCAGACAGTATGGGGCATGGAGGACTTCAAATACCGCTTCGGACGCGCGCCTAAGGGCATGTGGCTGCCTGAGACGGCCGTCGATATCCCCACGCTTGAGACGCTCGCCGCGCGCGGCGTCGAGTTTACGATTCTCGCCCCGCACCAGTGCAGGGCGGTGATTATCGATTCAAGCCCCGTCCTCACCTCCAGAGGGGCGAACCTGGACGTAACGCGTCCCTACCGCTGCGAGCTTCCCTCTGGACGTTCGATAACGATAATCTTCTACCATGCAGGACTGGCGCAGGGCATCGCCTTCGGCGGGCTCCTCAATAACGGCGACCTGTTCAAGGATGCCGCTGTGCGCGCCGCGGCGGAGGGAGAAGACCGTATCCTTGTGACCGCGACCGACGGCGAGAGCTACGGCCATCATCACAAGTTCGGCGAGATGGCCCTCGCGCGGATGTTTGAACAGATGGAGCTGGACGAGAGGATAAATCTGCCCTCTATCGAAGAATTTCTCAAGAAGCATCCGCCCACGGCAAGCTGCCTGATCGAAGAAAACACCTCATGGTCCTGCGCCCACGGCATCGAACGCTGGCGCAGCGACTGCGGCTGCCATACGGGCGGAGAGACCGGCTGGAACCAGGAATGGCGCGGACCGCTGCGGGAGGCCTTCGATAATCTCGCCGCCGCCGTCGACGAGCTGTTCGAGGAAAAGATATCGCCCTACGGCGATCCCTGGCAGCTGCGCAACGAAGCAATCGAACTATACAGATGCGGACTCACACTCAGCGAGGAAGAGGCCGCCGCGCGCAGGCTGGCCTTTACGACCGAAAGGTTCGGCGATATCTCGGAGGAGATATCCGACAGGATCACAGATCTGATCGAGATGGAGCGTATGCGGATGTTTACCTACACCTCATGCGCCTGGTTCTTCAACGACATCTCAGGCGTCGAGACGAAGCAGATCATCTCTTACGCCATCCGCGCCGCGCAGCTCGCGGAGACGGCATCCGGCAGGGCATTTATCAAACCGCTGCTGGAAGATCTCAAAAAGGCGCGCGGCAACACCACGGAACGTCCGAACGCCGCCGCGGTGGCGGTACGAGATATCATGCCGCGCATGAAAGAACACCTTGACATGCAAACGGCCAGTGAAAAAAATACAGACGGATCGGAGAAGATGAACGGAATGAACTATGGAACAAACCTTGCAAGCTCACTGCTCGCGACGCTCGAGCACGACCCTGCCTTTAGAAATACCGCCTATTTTTCAATGGAGATCGCGCTTATGCCGGAGATACCGACCTATTCTGGCGGCCTAGGCGTACTCGCGGGAGATATTTTAAAGAGCTCCGCCGACCTTGGGGTGCCGATGGTGGCAATGACGCTGCTCTATAAAAAGGGTTATTTCGCGCAGAAGATCAATAAGGAGGGACGGCAGACGGAGTATCCCGTGGACTGGAATCCGCGTGACTTTATGACGCAGCTGCCAAACCGCGTAACAATCACGATGAACGGACACCCAGTGACCATCGGAGCATGGTGTTACATGCTTGTCGGGCAGACGGAGCACCCGCTGCCGATCTATTTCATCGACACCGACCTGCCCGAAAATTCTCCCGAGGACCGGCAGCTCACAGCCGAGCTCTACGGCGGCGACAACAAGTACCGCCTCTGTCAGGAGCTTATCCTCGGCATCGGCGGCCTGCGTCTGCTGCGCGACATGGGTTACCGCAACATTTCGACCTTCCACCTCAACGAGGGACACGCGGGCTTCCTCACGCTTGAGCTGCTGCGTGAGCAGGGCTACGGCGATATCGAAAAGGTCAAGAATCAGGTCATCTTCACGACGCATACGCCGGTGGCGGCGGGACACGACTTCTTCTCCTACGACCTCATCGACGAGGTTATGGACGGCGACGTCGCCCAGATACTGCGCCAGCACGTTGGCGGCAACGGCCTTTCAATGACCGACCTGGCGCTGAAGCTCTCCCGCTACGTCAACGGCGTCTCGCACAAGCACGCGCTCGTGAGCCGCGCGATGTTCGGCAACGAGTCGATAGACTGGATCACAAACGGCGTCCATTCGACGACCTGGACCTCGCCGAGCTTCACAAAACTTTACGACACGTATATCCCCGGATGGCGCAACGATCCCTCGCGGCTGATGCAGGCGCTGCACATCCCAGATGAAGAGCTGTGGAACGCCCATCAGGCGGCGAAGATGAAGCTGCTCGCTTTCGTTCTCGAAGAGACGGGACAGCAGCTGGAGCCCGACGTGCTGACGATCGGCTTCGCGCGCCGCGCCGCGACCTACAAGCGGGCGGACCTAGTCTTCTCAGACATCAGGAGGCTCGTGGAGATCGGCAAAGGCAAGGTGCAGTTCATCTTCTCCGGCAAGGCGCATCCCCACGACGAACCGGGGAAGGACATCCTCCAGAAGATAAACAACATTGCGCGGGAGCTCGGCACGGAGCTTCCAGTCGTCTTCATCGAAAACTACAACATGGGTCCCGCAAAGTTCATCACCTCAGGCGTGGACGTCTGGCTCAACACGCCGATACGTCCGCGCGAGGCCTCCGGCACGAGCGGTATGAAGTGCGTCCACAACGGCATTATGAACTTTTCCGTTCTCGACGGCTGGTGGATAGAGGGCTGCATAGAGGGCAAGACCGGCTGGGCGATCGGGCCGGAGCCTACTGAGAACGGAATGGTGGAGTATAACGAGGCCGAGGACGCCGTAGACCTCTATAATAAGCTTGAAGAGAATATCATCCCCACCTATTACACAGACCGTAAGAGGTGGATAAGCATGATGAAATTCGCAATCGCAGTGAACGCAAGCTACTTCAATACACACAGGGTGGTGCACGAGTATTGTGAAAAGGCTTATGGTACCGTATTCCGCGGACATTAAAATGGAAAGGGAAAACGAGTTTGTACTAAAGATACTGCACGTGTCGCCGGAATGCGCCCCACTAGCTAAAAAGGGGGGCCTCGGAGACGTGGCCGGTTCGCTGCCGAAGGCGCTGCGTAAAAACGGCATTGACGCGCGTGTGCTGATGCCGGGCTGGCCCGGCGTGCTCGACAGGGCACGGGAGCTCTCCGCGCTGCCCAGCCGACCGCTGGGCACGGTCTCCGTCGCGCTCAACTGGCGCTCGCTCTCCGCGAAGCTCTGGCGTGCCAGCATCGACGGGCTGCCGGTCTATATTCTCGAAAACGGCGAGCTCTTCGACAACGAAAATATCTATCCCGAGGAGATGAGCGCCGCGGCCGCCGAGCCGATGATATTCCTCTCCTACGCGGCCTTTGAACTCTCCCGCACCGCGCGCTGGAAGCCGCAGATCATCCACGCGCACGACTGGCCGACGGCGATCATCCCCAGCGCCCTGCGCTGGCACCGCCACTACGCCTCCATGGCCGGAGATTTCGATACCGTCTATACAATACACAACATGGCGCATCAGGGGCTCTTCCAGCAGGAATGCCTCAACGGCTGGGGTTTTATTCCAGACTCTTTCTCCGCGCTAGACCCCACGTCGCTTGAATTCTATGGTCTAGTCAACCTCATGAAAGGCGCGATAAACACCTCGGAGGCCATTACGACCGTGAGCCCCAGCTATTCGTGGGATATCCAGACACACGACGGAGGCTTCGGCCTCGACGGCGTTATGTCCACAAACAAGGGCAAGCTGCGCGGTATTCTGAACGGCATCGACTATGACGTCTGGAATCCGCACAGAGACCCGCTGCTGCCGGCGCACTACGATATCAGCCGCCGCGAAGGCAAGAAGACCTGCCGCCGCGCACTGATGGAGGGCTTCGGCTGGGACGACGACGGACGGCCTCTGATAATCTTCGTCGGACGCCTCACAGAGCAGAAGGGCGTCGACATCATGCTTGAGGCATTGGAACGCTTCATGCCCGATAAGATATACGCCCTCATCATCGGCTCCGGCAATGAGTTTTACAACAGGAAGCTCGCGGACTTTGAGGCCTCTCACTCCGCCTCGGTACGCACGGTGACGGCCTTCAGCGAGGAGAGGGCTCATCTCGCCTACGCCGCTGGAGACATCCTGCTGATGCCCTCCCTATTTGAGCCCTGCGGCCTTTCACAGCTCATCGCCTTCGCCTACGGCACGATCCCCGTGGCGCGCGCCACCGGCGGCCTCGCCGACACCGTCATCGACGCGGACAGTTCGCCGGACGGCACCGGTTTTCTCTTTGCCGACTACAGCATCTCCGAGCTGGAAGCGGCGCTCAACCGCGCCCTCATGGCAAAAGAGGAGCCCGAACGATGGAACAGGATCGTAAGAAACGCAATGAAGGAGGACTTCTCCTGGAACTCCTCGGCGAAGGAATATGCGGCGCTGTACAGGGATGTCATCACCGCCGATTAATAGACGTTTATATTTAAATGGACTATAATAACGTCTAATAAGACAGGCGCTGGCAATAAGAACTAGTTTCATAGTCGTAATCCTTTGAAAAGGAGGCCATCTTTATGATTCACGGAAAATATGGGCGCGTACTGGGAATGGTCCTTGCAGGTGGAAAGGGCGAGCGTCTGATGCCTTTGACGAGGTATCGTGCTAAGCCGGCCGTACCCTTCGCCGCAAAATACCGCATCATAGATTTCGCCCTCTCTAATATGGTAAACAGCGGGCTCTTTTCAATCTACTGCCTCATCCAGTTCAAGAGCCAGTCGCTCCACGAGCATATCGGCAAGGGCTGGCAGTTCGGGAGCGCGCTGCGCGGCCGTGATTTCTTCGTCAACGTAGTACCCGCGCAGATGTGGGACGGGGAACGCTGGTACGAAGGTACGGCGGACGCGATCTTTCAGAACATGCACCTCGTGACGCTCTTTGACGCCGACCGCATCTGCATCTTCGCCGCGGACCATGTTTATAAGATGGACGTCGAACAGATGCTGGCGTATCACATGGACAACAACGCAGACATCACCGTGGCGGCCTACGTCGTCCCCTCCTCGGAGGCGAGCCAGTTCGGCTGCATCGCGACCGACGCGGAGGGACGCATCATAGATTTCGTCGAAAAGCCCGCCGTTCCGCCCGAGATCCCCGGACGCCCCGGCTACAGCTTCGTCTCCATGGGCAACTATATCTTTGAACGTGAGATCCTTGAAGAATCGGTCCTCTCGGACAACGAACGCAAGGACAGCACCCACGACTTCGGACGCGACATCCTGCCGATGCTCTTCAAGGGCTACAAGCTCATGGCCTACGACTTTTCGACCAACAAGCTGCCCGGCGACGACCGTCCCTATTGGAAGGACGTGGGAAGCATCAAGGCCTACTGGGAGGCGCACATGGACCTGCTGCGCCACCCCTCGGCGCTTTCTCTCTACAACCAGCAGTGGCCCATCAGGACAGTATCTTATTCGGATCCGCCTGGATTCACCTACCCCGCCAACGACCACTCCTGCTCCGTGGACGGCTGCCTCCGCGCCGAGGCGAGCCGCGTGCTCGGCGCATATGTGCGCAAGAGCGTGCTCTCACGCAATTGCGTGATAAACTCCGGCTCCGTCATCGAAGAGACGATCATCGGACAAAACGTCCATATCGGTGAAAACTGCCGTCTGCGCCGCGTGATCGTAGACGCGCACAACGTCATACCGGACGGCACCTCGATAGGCTTCGACCCCGAGGCCGACGCCGAACGCTACCATGTCGACCCGTCGTCGGGACTTGTCGTCGTCGGCATGCCGAAGATACAGCTGCGCAAAAAACTCCAGATCCCCGGCTCCTATGAAAACATGTTCACCACCGACGGCTCCGGTTTCTAAGGACAGCTAAAAGATACGAAAAAACCCGCTCTCACTGAGCGGGTTTTTCTGTATTTATGCGGTCAGCCCCTGTCCGTCAGGTCTCTTAATCTTCGTCGGATTCAGGGTCGGTCATATGCGAGGCGTCACAGAATGGTTTGTTGCGCGACTGCCCGCAGCGGCATAGCGTCACCCTGTTTCTCACCTCGTACCGCGTACCGTCGGAGCCGATGACCGGAATGCCGCCCCTCACCCATATGGGGCCGCGCTTGCCCTTCGGGTGGTCATCAATAAGCGATATCTCCTGCGGAAGCTCCGCCTCGGCCTTCTCTCCGTCTATCACCACTGTAAGCCGCCCCGCGGGACAGTTGCAGGCCCCTTCAACGGCAAGATCCGCGTTTTTCCGGTCCTCGATGAGCCCCCACACCTGTCCGTTGGGGTCGCAGAAGCGGGCGAAAGCGCAGAGCTCTCTCTTATCCATCAGCGTCATCCCGTCGCCCTCGTATATCTCGCAGGACTCGTCATAGGGGATATTTTCCGCCGTCTCCGTACCGTCGAAATGTATCTTCGCGTGCGTACCGTCGCAGAAGGGCTTGTTCTTTGAATGGCCGCAGCGGCATAGATGATAGCTCTCCTGCAGGGGATATTCCCTCGTCTTCATCCAGGCTGCGGACTCTCCGCGCTCGTTGGGAACGATCCTCATCTCGTTGAGGGGCACGCCGCCCGTAACCTCGTAGGGGCCGTCCTTTAATATGGTAATTTTTTTCTCTTCCATTACTATCCCCTCTTCCCTTTGGATATAATGACTGCGTTTGAGGATAATCCTAGCACCGATAAAATATTGCGCTCCGGCTCTTTGCCTACCGCAAAAACGGCTTTTTTACCTAATCGGGGAACAATCTTCGATAAAGGATAAAAATGGACAAAGGCGGCGTCCGCACCCTCCCCTGCAGTTATATTTCCTAATCCTCGTCGGCGGTCTTATAGACCTCGCCGATGACCTCCGCCGCCTCCGGCGTCACTATCAGCTTACGGCTGATATTCTCAAGGACCGTCCTGCCGCCCGCGAGATACCAGCGGTTGAGCAGCTCCGCCTGCCCGCTTGAGACAAGCTCTTCCAGCCTCTCCGGCCAGTCGGAACGTTTTTCCTCGTTGAGCGTATCTATCCTCACAAAACCGCGTTCGATAACCACCGCGGCGACTTCCTTTCCATTGTTCCTTATCGTGACAAGTTTCATCGAAACAGCCCCTTCAAAAGTTTTCGCCTATATTATACGGCATCGGGAGATACCGGCGATAAAGAGAAAAAATTATCCGCGAATCGCCCTCCCCGCTCTTGACAAATATATCAGGGCATTGTAATCTACACCAAGTTGGTAGAGAAGGTGAGGATTATGGCGATCACACAAAAATGTCAATACGCACTGAGAGCGATATATGAACTTGCGCGCCGTCAGACAGACGGTCCCTGCAAGATCGGCGCCGTCGCCGAGGCGCAGAATATCCCCGTTCGCTTTCTTGAAAATATTCTGAGCAGTCTGAAAAGCGCCGGCGTAGTAGATTCCGCGCGCGGCAAGGATGGCGGATATTTTCTTGCAAAGCCTGCCGATGCGATAACGGTCGGCGAGGTGATACGCTTCATACAGGGACCTCTCGGTCCGGTGGAGTGCGGAACGCGTATGGACGACGACTGTTCGCTCTATGATGACTGCGTCTTCCGCCCGCTTTGGGACAAGGCACGCGAGGCGCTTGAGGCCGTCTACGACGGAACCACCTTTCAGGACCTTGTCAATCAGTCGGATAACAGCTGCCACCGGCCGGACTGCTGGTGCGGCAAAAAGAATAAAAATTAAATTCTATGAGGTGAACTGGCATGGCACCACGTGAAGTATATCTTGATAACTCGGCAACGACAAAAGTAGATCCAAGGGTAACGGAGGCGATGCTTCCCTATTTCTCCGAGAAGTACGGCAACCCAAACAGCCTCCATAAGTTCGGGCGCGAGGCGCGCACGGCGATAGACAACGCACGCGCGCAGGTGGCGTCCCTGATAAACGCGAAACCTACAGACATCATATTCACCGGCGCGGGCAGCGAGGCCGACAACCTGGCCATCAAGGGAGCGGCCTGGGCGCTGAAAGAGAAGGGCAAGGGCAGCCATATAATTACAAGCGCCATCGAGCACCACGCCATTCTCGACACCGTCAGGTGGCTTGGAAAGATGGGCTTCGAATATACGATCCTCCCCGTCGACGATAAGGGCTTCGTCTCGCCCGCCGACCTGGAGGCGGCGATCCGTCCCGATACGATATTGGCGACGATCATGTTCGCCAACAACGAGATCGGCACGATCCAGCCCATAAAGGAGCTCGGAGAGGTATGCCGGCGGCACGGCGTGATGTTCCATGTCGACGGTGTGCAGGCGGCGGGACATATCAAGGTCGACGTAGAGCAGCTGCCGATAGATATGATGACGATGGCGGCGCATAAAATGTACGGGCCGAAGGGGCTCGGCGCCCTCTATGTCCGCAGGGGCGTCAAGCTGATCCCAACCCTCCACGGAGGCGGGCAGGAGTTTGGGCTCCGCTCCGGTACGGAAAACGTTCCCGGGATCGTCGGCTTCGGCGTGGCGGCGGAGATCGCGAAGGAGCGTCTCGAGCGCGGCGACGACAAGAAGCTCGCGCAGCTGCGCGACTATTTCATCGACGGCGTCCTTTCAAGGATACCGGAGTCGCACCTCACGGGAGCCGCAGGAGACGCCCGCCTGCCCTTCCACACGAGCTTTACGGTCAAATATATCGAGGGAGAGGGTATGCTGCTTCTGCTCGACGCGGCGGGCATCGCCGCCTCCAGCGGTTCGGCCTGCACCTCCGGCAGCCTTGAGCCCAGCTACGTGCTGCTCGCTACCGGACTCGACCACACCACGGCGCACGGTTCGGTGCGTCTCACGATGAGCCACGACACGACAAAAGAAGATATCGACTATGTGCTTGAGAAGTTCCCCGAGATAGTGGAAAAGCTCCGCGCGATGTCGCCGTTTTATAAAAAGTAATCAGGATTAGGAGATGAGATCATGTACAACCAGAAAGTAGTAGATTATTTCATGAATCCGCGCAACGCGGGCAAACTGGACGACGCGAACGCGATTGGCGAGGTTGGAAACCCCACCTGCGGAGACGTAATGAAGATTTACCTCAAGATCAACCCCGAGACCGAGGTGATCGAGGATATAAGGTTCGAGACCTTCGGCTGCGCGGCGGCAATCGCCACCAGCTCGATGGTGACGGAGCTCGCGAAGGGTAAGACGATCGCCGAAGCTCTCAAGATAAACAACAAAGACGTCGCCGACGCCCTCGGCGGACTGCCCCCCGTCAAGCTCCACTGCTCGCTGCTCGCGCAGGAGGGCATCCAGGCGGCGGTGGCCGATTATTATATGCGCAAAGACGGAAAGCTGCCCGAAGGGCTGACCTTCCCCGGCAACTGCACGGCGTGCGGCGGTGCCTGCGGCGGCCATGAGGAAGAGGAAGAAGAGCGCTTCGTAAGCGAGGACCACCGTGTTGCAGAATAAAAAGGGTAAGATAATCGCCGTCTGCAGCGCCCCCAAAAAGGGCATGATAAAGCATGAGATCGGCGAGGGCACGCTCATCGAGGGCATCGGCCTCGAGGGCGACGCCCACGCGGGATTCATGCACCGCCAGGTAAGCCTCATCTCGATGGAAGACATCCGCACGATGATGGCAAAGCTGCCGAACCTCGTACCGGGCAGCTTCGCCGAGAACCTCACTACCGAGGGCTTCGACCTCGGCCAGCTTAAGATCGGCGACAGGCTCAAGGTCGGCGAGACGCTGCTCGAGGTCTCGCAGATCGGTAAAGAGTGCCATTCGCACTGCGAAGTCTTTAAGCAGACGGGCGAGTGTATCATGCCGAAGAAGGGGATCTTCACCAAGGTGATAAAGGGCGGCAAGGTCAGAAGCGGTGACACGATAGAGTTCGCATAAAATTCAAAAGGGCCGCTTTCGGGCGGCCCTTTCTTACGGGAGATAAAAGAAAACATGAGCCACGACCATCATCACGAAGACGAACATGAGTGCCGAGAGCACGAATGCTGCGGCCCAGAATGCCACGTACACGGCGAACATGCGCACCACCACGTACACGGCCATGACAGCGGCTGCGGCTGCGCCTCGTGCCATGCGCTCGACAATATATTCAGCGAAAACGAGGAGGACGAGAGGGAACAGCAGGCCGAGTTCCGCCGCGAGATAACCTTTCTCGCCGTCACGGGCGTCATCTTTTTAGCCGCGCTGCTGCTTGAGGAGCTCGCGCCGCAGATCGCGCCCGCCTGGCTCTTCAACGCGCTCTTCATCATCCTCTACCTCGCGACTGGCGTTCCCGTCTTAAAGACGGCCTTCAAAGCGCTCTTCAAAGGCGACATCTTCAACGAGTTCACGCTGATGGGCGGCGCGACTCTGGCCGCGATAGCCATCGGCGAGATGTCGGAGGCGGTCGGCGTCATGCTCTTTTACCGCCTGGGCGAGGCCTTTCAGGAACGCGCCTCCGCCAACTCCCGCCGCTCGATAAAGGCGCTGCTCGCGCAGAAGCCGATGACGGCGCGGCTGGTGGTCGGCGACAAAATCGTTGAAAAAGACCCGAAGGAGATCGTGAAGGGAGACATCGTGCAGGTGCTTCCCGGAGAGATAATCCCCATCGACGGCCACGTGGTAAACGGCGTCTCGCAGATTGATGCCTCGGCGATCACCGGCGAATCCATGCCAACCGCCGTATCACCGGGCGGCGAGGTGCACGGAGGCACGCTATCGCTGGACGGCCTGCTGCTCGTCGAGGCGGCGGGACCCTTTGAGGATTCGACGATCGCGCGGATGCTTGAGATGGTGCAGAACGCCGTCGAACGCAAGTCCCCGACAGAACGCTTCATCACAAGATTCTCCAAGTGGTACACCCCCGCCGTATTCTTCCTCGCCGCCGCGGTGATGACGCTGCCGCCACTCGCGGGCTACGGCTCCTGGCACGAATGGATATACCGCGGACTCGTACTGCTCGTCATTTCCTGCCCCTGCGCGCTCGTCATCTCGATACCGCTCGGCTACTTCGGCGGCATTGGCGCGGCCTCCAAGAACGGCATCCTCGTGAAGGGGGCGAACGTTTTCGACGCCGTGGGCAATGTCGATATCGCGGTCTTCGACAAGACCGGCACGCTGACATACGGACGGTTCAGACTGGCAAAGACGCTGCCAGCCCAGGGGGTAAGCGAACGCGAGCTGCTTGACACCGCGGCGCTGGCGGAAAACGGCTCCACCCATCCGGTGGCGAAATCGATCATGGCCGCCGCCGGTGAACGGCCAGTTCCCGCGGGCGCCTCGATAACGCAGATACCGGGCAAGGGAATGATCTGCCGTATCGGCGGCGATACGGTCGCCTCGGGCAACGCCGCGCTGATGGCGGACTTCGGCGTGACGGCGCCGGAGGTAGGCGAACACGGCACCATCGTTCATGTCATGAAAAACGGCAGATACATGGGCTCGATGGTCGTCGCCGACGAGATACGCCCCGAATCGGCGGATACGGTAGCCGAACTGCGCCGCCTCGGCATCAAGGGCGTCTACATGCTGACGGGAGACCGTGACGATACGGCGGCGGCGGTCGCGAAAGAGCTGAAACTTGACGGTTATAAGGCGGAGCTGCTGCCAGGCGACAAGGTCGACGCGCTGAAGGATATCTGCCGCGGCGACACGAAAAAGACGATATATGTCGGCGACGGCGTCAACGACGGCCCAGTGCTCGTAACCTCGGAGACAGGGATCGCCATGGGCGGCTTCGGCTCGCAGGTCGCCGTCGAGGTGGCGGACGCCGTGATACTCGACGACTCGCCCGCCAAGGTGGCGGATCTGCTGCGTATCGCTAAAAAAACGCGCGCCATCGTCTGGGAAAATGTCGTGATGGCCCTCGGCGTAAAGGGAATATTCCTCATCTTTGGCGTCGCCGGGCTCGCCGGGCTATGGGAAGCGGTATTCGCCGACGTAGGCGTCGCGCTGCTCGCGATCCTCAACTCGACGAGGGCCACGAGGATAAAATAGGCTGCGGTAAAAAGGGATTTTTATGCGCTTAAACTTGACAACGCAGGTAAACCAAGCAATAATAGATAATATAGTATCGATATAAAAAAGGAGAGATTTGTTATGAATCTTAGCGCACGCAATCAGCTAAAAGCTACTGTTGCCACAGTTAAAAAGGGAGCCGTCAACGACGAAGTATCGCTTCGCCTCGCGGACGGTACGATGCTCACCTCCATCATCACCGAGACCAGCTGCGAAAACCTTGGCCTCAAAGAGGGCGCCGAGGCCTATGCGGTGATCAAAGCCTCAAACGTGATGATCGGCGAGGGCGAGGGCGGACTGAAGCTTTCGGCACGCAACCAGCTCAAGGGCAAAATCACCTCCGTGACAGAGGGAGCGGTAAACTGCGAGATCCTCGTGACCCTCGCCGGCGGCGAGAAGATCGCCTCCATCATCACCAAGGCCAGCACAGGACGCCTCGGACTTAAAGAGGGTAAAGAGGTCTGCGCGATAATCAAAGCCTCCGATATCATGGTCGGTGTGAAGGCGTAACCGTACGCGAAGACCGCGCCGGTTATTCAAACATAAAACATAAAATTTTCTCACATGAAAAAGCCGCGCTGAGAGGCGCGGCTTTTTCATATATTCTGAAATAGCGGCCGGCAGTCATCCCGGCATGGAGGAGCACTTAAGCGGGAAGACACGGTAATCTGCGCGGCCGCCGCGCTTCACCTCGTAGAGTGCGATGTCGCTCTGCCGCAGCAGCGTATCGATGTCGACGGAGGGGTTCTCCGTCCTCGCGATGCCGATGCTTCCGGAGAGGATATTGAAGAGCGGGTGGCGGCTGAACGATTCGTTCATATTCCGCAGCAGCGATCCTGCACGTTTTTCCACCGCGGCGATCTCGCAGTCTCCGATCAGCGAAATGATAAATTCATCGCCGCCAAGCCGCGCGATAAAGGCGTCGGGGAAATTGGAACGCAGGATATCGGCGGTGACGACAAGCGCTTCGTCGCCGGCCTGATGGCCGTGCGTATCGTTGACCTTCTTAAAATTATCAAGGTCTATGTATATAAAACAGAGGGACTTTTGCCCGCGGTTCTTATTCACATATTCGTAGAAATAGCGCCGGTTGTGCAGTCCGGTAAGGAAATCCGTGTTTGAATCGTGGAGCACCTGGGCCTCAAGCATACGCTCGGTCGTCACGTCACGGTAGGTATAGAGCTCGCCGACCTGATTATCAAAAATATCCCGTATCTCTTCCCGCTGTATCGCCAAAATCATATTACTGCCGTTGATCCCGATGCAGGCCTCCGCGGCACCATCCTCGGTTATCTGCATATTGCCGCCAAGCGTATCATGTTTCCAGACGTCGTAATTACGCCCCAGTATCTGCCCCTCCTCCAGTCCGAAGTAATGCAGGAATTTCTCATTAACACTCGCAACTGATCCGTCGCTGTCCTTTATGAGGATACCAAAGGGCATGCTACCAAGCACGATCTCAAGCTCGGTCAGCATATTTTTCAGGTCGGTAACGTCATGCGCGATGCCAACGGTCCCGACCACCTGATGATCTTCGTCGAATATCGGAGACTTGTAGGTCTTGAACTGCCGCAGGCCATGTTTGCTCTTCACCTTTTCGTCGAAGGCGCGGGTCTTTTTCTCACGCAGCACGATCTCTTCGGTCTCAAGACAGACATACTCGCCCTGCTCATATTCCTCCTGCTTCAAATCCCATATATAGTAGTGTCCTCTGCCCTGAACGTCGTTTTTCGTCTTGCCCACGGCACTGCAAAAGGCGTTGTTCACCTTCAGATGCGCGCCGCGTACGTCTTTGAACCAGATAAGGTCAGGAACGCTGTCTATAGCCGCGTCAAGGCAATTCGAGACGAACCGTTTATCCTTTTTCAGCTTGATGCGCTCCAACAGACGGCGAAAGCGAAAGGCGGCCATTCCCGGCGTAAACGGCCTCTGCCATATGTCGTCAAAATCCGCAGCCCACTCAGACAGACCTTCGCGGAGATCGGTGCAGAACACAAGTTCAGCGCCTTTTTTACAGATCCCGCGCAGTTCGCGGCAGGGCCGTTCCACCGGCAGATCGAACACAGCGACGTCGCATTCCGCGAGGCTCTCCACCGTTATATGGCCGAAGGTCCTGATCTCATGTTCAAACCTCTCCAGAGGCGCGACGGCATTCAGCTCGCTCTCAAGAGCGGCGTCGCCTCCGTATATATGAATCTTTAAACAGTAATGATACATTGCCAACCACATAGAAACCACATCTTTCACATGCTTGAATTTTGCCGGACACGGCGCGGATATCTGCTGCGCCGCCTGATTTATTTCGGCTCTATCCACAGCTTAGGGTCAAATGGAACTCTCTTGACAATACCGATCGCCTTCACCGTTTTGGCAGTCCGTCTTCTCGGGAATAATGATCAAACTCAGGAGCTGCCCCGCCGTCATCGGCGGTAGTAGTAATGCCCCTGCGCATAAACACAGCCGATAGTGAGAAGGAGATCCACCTGATCTTTCGTCTCCGCATCCTCGGCGATCATCGGCAGATTCAGCCACTTCGCCATACGCATGCGCATGACCGATTTGAGAATATAACGGCTCTTCTGCGGCGCAAAAAACCCATGTCCATGTCTATCATAAGCACCGTTGACATCGATATCTTTAAGCATGTTAAGCGACGAATAGCCCTGCCATAATCGTCCATAAGAATGTTGAACCGGTTGTTCATGAGCTTCATGATGGTATTAAGCGCGATAATACCGCCGCCAAGGCCAAATTTGCGCTCAAGCCCGCGCGCAACATGGCAAAGCAGCGAGTCGCCGCGCTTCATGCCGTATATGTCGTTGACGAGTTTAAACCGTTCTATATCAATACAGACTACGTCAAACAGACCGTCGTAAGACGCAGACAAGAGCTCGGAGCCTTTTTTGCAGAACGAGGCTTTATTGAAAGTGCCGGTGAGCTGGCCATACTCCTGATAATACCGGAGCGGCCTGCGCAGCGTTTCAATTTTGCCTGTTAAAGATGAACTTTCCTGTTCCTCCGCCATTTTATCTCACCGTCTATATCGTATACATTATTTGGATTTCTGACATTCTATCATACTTTTCACAATTATATTTATAAAACTCTTTCAGGTTTTGTCAACATAAAAAACAAGATAGGGTAGAAGAATAAGGACAACGGCGGCTGTGTGCAGTCCAGTCCGTTGTCACTTATCAGCCCAGTCATACTGCCGAAGGTTTTCAGGAAAAGACAGAGTGTAAAGTATAATTGACGTCCAATCATACTAGGGCGGTTCACGCTGCATAGCAAATATCCGTGCCATCCCATAAGCGATACGGATATTTGTTTTTGCACCGATTTTGTCTCTGACTATATTTGACATTTTCTCCGTTTATCACTAATATTCAATGGAAAACCAAGGCGGCAGGGCATGTAAGACAAACTGGCCACCATTCCAAAAAAATTAAAGGAGATGCGCAATATGACTCAAGAAAGCTGTTCACACGACTGCGGCAGCTGTCAGCAGAAGTGTGAAGAGGCGAAAAAGCCCGATTTCAGCGTGCCGGCTAACCCGCTGAGCAACGTACGAAAGGTCATCGGCATCGTCAGCGGCAAGGGCGGCGTCGGCAAGTCGCTCGTCACATCGCTTCTGGCCTCCGCGATGCAGAAGAGGGGCAGCCAGTGCGGCATACTCGACGCCGACATCACCGGACCGTCGATACCAAAGATGTTCGGCGTGGAGACGCTCGCCACCGCCAACGAATCGGGGATACTGCCGCAGCAGTCAAAGGGCGGCGTCGACATGATCTCGGTGAACCTTCTCGTCGAGGACAAGGCGACGCCGGTCATCTGGCGCGGCCCGGCGATCGCCGGCGTTGTGAAGCAGTTCTGGAGCGACGTCATCTGGAGCTATGAGGACTATCTCTTCGTTGATATGCCTCCGGGAACGGGCGACGTCCCGCTCACCGTCTTTCAGTCCCTGCCGGTGGACGGGATCATCATCGTCACCTCGCCGCAGGAGCTTGTCTCTATGATCGTAGAAAAGGCGCTGCGCATGGCTAAGGAGATGGACATCCCCATCCTCGGCATCATCGAGAATATGAGCTACATCAAATGCCCCGACTGCGGCAAAAAGATAAAGCTCTTCGGAGAGGGAAAGACCTCCGAGACGGCGGCGAAATACGGGATAGATTTTCTCGGCGAGATACCGCTCTCGCCGGAGCTCGCGGCGCTCTGCGACGCGGGAAATATTGAATATTTCTCAGACCCCTTCCTTGACAGGGCGACGGAGAGGCTGGAATCCCTCAAATAAAGGGACTCCGCGCGGCAAACATCATGAGGCTCCCGTATGGGGGGCCTCTTTTTTCTTCCCGCGGCGGACATCGGTAATTTCGCCTATGGAATGCTGCAGATAGATTGAATAAAAACCGCTAAAACATATTATAATTTAAATATTACAAATAGTTGGAGATGATCGTCTATGCTTTTACTCTGTTACCCACAGTGAACAACATGTCAGAGAGCCAGGGGCTGGCTCAAAGAACACAAGATCGAATATACGGAGCGCAACATCAAGACGGAAAACCCCACTGCCGATGAGATAAAAGCGTGGTGGAAGCTTTCGGGGCAGCCGCTGAAGAAATTTTTCAACACCAGCGGCAACTCCTACAAGGCGCTGGGCCTCAGCAAAAAGCTGCCGGAGCTCTCCGAGGACGAACAGATAGCGCTGCTCGCCGCGGACGGGATGCTGGTCAAACGGCCGCTCGCCGTCCTTCCGGACAGAGTGCTGGTCGGATTCAAAGAGGACGAATGGGCCGAAAAGCTTGCGCGGTAGCGGTAGAAGAATGATGGCAATACCGCAGAAGATAAAAGACGAGATGAGCACACGCCGCCGGGATTTTCATAAATATCCAGAAAGCGGCTGGGCGGAGTTCAGGACAACGGCGGTAATTGCCGGAATTCTTACTAAGGCCGGATGGAAGGTGCGCTTTGCAAAAGATTTCATCGACCCTGACGAGGTCATGGGCTATACGATAGACCCAAAGCGGGAGAGGGCACGCGCCGCCGCGCAGGGCGCAGATAAAAAGATACTCACAAAGATCGGGGATTATACCGGCCTCACAGCGCTACTCGACACCGGCAAAAAAGGCCCGGTCACTATTTTTCGTTTCGATATAGACTGTGTCGATACCGAGGAGGCGCGAGACACGGAGCATCTTCCAGCGCGCGAAGGTTTTGCCTCCGTAAACCCCGGATGTATGCACGCCTGCGGCCATGACGGACATACCGCTGTAGGGCTTGCCCTCGCCGAGATGCTTTCGGAGGCAAAAGACAGGCTAAGGGGAAAGATACGGCTCATATTCCAACCTGCGGAAGAGGGCGTACGTGGCGGTTATGCGATGTCGATGGCTGGAGTCGCCGACGACGCAGACTATTTCATCGCCATGCACCTTGGCCTTGGGAAACCGACCGGCAGCGTATTCGGCGGTACCGGCGGTTTTTTATGCTCCACAAAATTCGACGCTGATTTCCGTGGCGTCGGCGCTCATGCTGGCGGCGAACCGGAACGCGGTAAGAACGCTCTGCTCGCGGCGGCGGCCGCCGCAGTCAACATGCACGCCATCGCACCCCATTCCGGTGGTGCGACCCGCGTAAACGTTGGTGTGCTAAATGCCGGCGAGGGACGCAACGTTGTACCTCCCAACGCCCATATGAAGATAGAGACGCGAGGAGAGAGCGACGCGCTGGCCTCATATGTCTACGCGAAGGCTAAAGAGGTGATTTACGGCGCGGCTCAAATGTACGATGTGGATGTATCTATATCTAAACAAGGAGAGACAATCACGGCTGAGAGCGACAGGAAGCTCGCCGCTGTGATAATGAAGGCCGCGGAAAACTCCGAAGGGGTGACGCAGCGCGAGGAATACCGCGCCATGGCCGGCAGCGACGACGCCTGCTGGTTCATGCGGCGAGTGCAGGAGCGAAGAGGTCTTGCTACCTACGTCGGAATCGGGGCGGCAACAGCTGCCGGCCACCATAACAATCGCTTCGACTTTGACGAAACGGCGATGACAATCGCCCTAGAGGTACTGCTGAACAGCGCGCTGCTGCTCAACGGAGAGAAATAGCCGCCGTTTAAACAGGCGGGCATATCAGGCAGTAATAAAGAACCTCCCTCCGCGGCTTATAAGCCACTGGTGGGAGGTTTCTTTCTATATTTACGCCACAAACTCTTCTTTTCACACTAATTGCATACCATTCCTACCGTACATAAATGGTGAGCCTGCAATTTTTAAAATTCGCGCTTGACTCTTTTTAACAAAAGACGCAGAATTATCTCTTATATTGCGCGGTTTGGAAATCAAAAACAAAGTCTTTGTTTCGCGTGAGAGTTTTTACCGGGCCGCTTTGTTCCAGTAATACGGCACGAAAAAACAGCGCCGCAAACGCGCCTTTTTTAGATAAAATTTATTTTTCGGAGGATTTTCAGGATGGACAGTAAGCAGAGGGAAGAGATACTTCGGCTTCTTGAAAAAAACGCCAGATATACGGCGAAGGATATCGCCGTCATGCTGGGCATGGATGTTTCGGAGGTCAAGAACGAGATCGAGATGATGGAAAAAGAGCGCACCATCTGCGGCTATCACGCGCTTGTAGACTGGGACAAGACGGACGACGAAAAGATCTCAGCCTTGATCGAGCTCAAAGTCACACCACAGCGCGGCGAGGGCTTCGACCGCATCGCCGAGAAGATATACCAGTACCCCGAGGTGGAGTCCCTCTACCTCATGTCGGGCGGCTACGACTTCTCGGTGATCCTCAAAAAGGCTACGATGAAGGAGATCGCGAACTTCGTCTCCTCGCGCCTCGCGGTCATCGAGGAGGTACAGAGCACGGCGACGCATATCGTGCTTGTGCGCTATAAGGACCACGGGATACTGCTGACGGCCCCGAAAAAAGATATGAGGATGGTGGTGACGCCGTGAGAGATTTCATCTGCGACAAGATAAAGAAGATAAAGCCGTCAGGTATACGCCGCCTCTTTGACATTGCCAACGAGATACCGGACGTCATCTCGCTCGGCGTCGGAGAGCCGGATTTCGACACCCCCTGGCATATCCGTGAAGAGGGCATCTATTCGCTGCACAAGGGGCGCACCTTCTATACCTCCAACTCGGGGCTCATTGAGCTCCGCGAGGAGATAGCTCGCTTCATGAAGCGCAAGTACGGACTTACGTACGACCCCAAGCATGAGATAGTGCTGACGGTCGGCGGCAGCGAGGCCATCGACATCGCCCTGCGCGCGATCCTGAACCCCGGCGACGAGGTGATATACCCCGAGCCCTGCTTCGTCTCCTACGAACCCTGCATTTTGCTCTCAGACGGCGTTCCCGTTCCGATAGAGCTGACGGCGGAGACGGAGTTCCGCCTTCAGCCCGAACAGCTTGAGGCGGCGATCACGCCGAATACCAAGGCTCTGCTCATCTCCTATCCCAACAACCCGACGGGGGCGATAATGGAGCGAGAAGACCTTGAAAAACTTGTACCGATCATCATCAAGCACGACCTGCTCGTCATCTCCGACGAGATCTACAGCGAGCTTTCATACAGGGACCGTCATGTGAGCATCGCCTCGCTTCCGGGAATGCTTGAGCGTACGATCGTCATAAACGGCTTCTCCAAGTCGTACGCGATGACGGGCTGGCGTCTCGGCTTCGCCTGCGGCCCCGCGGGGATAATAGAATATATGCTGAAGGTGCACCAGTTCGGCATCATGTCCGCGCCGACGATGAGCCAGTACGCCGCGATATCGGCGCTCAAGAATGGGGACCGGGATATCTGCACCATGGCGGAGTCATACAACCAGCGCCGCCGCTTCCTCATGGAGGCATTCCGCGAGATGGGGCTGCCCTGCTTCGAACCATTCGGCGCCTTCTACGTATTCCCCGACATCTCCGAGTTCGGCATGGGCTCCGAAGAGTTCTGCACCAAGCTGCTGGAGGCGGAGAATGTCGCGGTCGTTCCCGGCTCGGCCTTCGGCGCCTGCGGCGACAAATATGTGAGAATCTCATACGCCTATTCCATCGAGGAGCTAAAAGAGGCTATGGCGCGCATCGCGCGCTTCATCGAAAGGCTGCGGATGGGCAGGAAGTAACACAGCACTTAAAATATGATATAAAAAAGCGGCCCGCCTTTTACACTCTAAGGCGGGCCGCTTTTCTATTCAAATATGCTGCCGTTAATCTTCACGGTCACACCTGCGGCACTTTTGAATACCGCAGCCTTGCGCCGCATGTAGGCGGCGTCAGGCGTCTTTATCTCCGCAAGAGGATAGTCGAGGCCGAGTCTTTTGTAGGTCTCCGTCCCCAAACGGTGATAGGCGAGAAATTCCATGAAACGCAGCTTTTTTAATCCCTTCACGATCTCCGCGAGTTTCACGATATCTTCGTCTCCGTCGTTTATACCCGGTATGAGCGGCGTGCGTATCACAAGGCCGAAGTCATAGGGCGCGCCGTCGGCTCGCCTGATGTTTTCAAGGATCAGGCCGTTGTCGACGCCGATGAGTTTTTTGTGTTTTTCCGCGTCGGGATGTTTTATGTCCACATGGAGCAGGCTGATGTACGGCAGCAGCGGCTCTATTTTCTCCCACGGCGCGAAGAAGCTGCTTTCGATGGCGCAGTCGATACCGCGCTCGCAGCAGCCGGCAAGCACTTCGCGGACGAATCCGCTCTGGTCGAGGGGCTCTCCCCCGCTTACGGTGAGCCCGCCTCCGGAGTGGAAGTAGAATATTTCGTCTTTCGCGATTTCGCACACCGCCTCATTCGCCGTCATTTTTTTGCCGTAGGGCACGACGGCCGATGAGGGGCATACGGAGGCGCATTTGAGACAGCCAGCGCATCTGTTACGGTCAAAGTTTATGCCGTCCTCTCCCATGGTGAGCGCCCCCTGCGGGCATTGTTCCACGCAGCGCCCGCAGCGCAGGCATTTTTCACGCGAGAGGCCGCGCTCGGGCACCATGCGCTGCGACTCCGGCGTGGAGCACCAGAGGCAGCGCAATGGGCAGCCTTTGAGGAAGAGGACGGTCCTCAGGCCGTCTCCGTCGTGAATGGAGCTTTTTTCTATGCGCAGGACGGAGCCGGCTGTTTCGCCGCGGTTTTCCATATCAGCCGCAGGAGACGACGTTTTCGCTCTGTACGGTGCGCGCGATGATGTCGTCCTGCACCTCTTTGCCAAGCTCTACGAAGAAGGCTGTGTAACCGGCGACGCGCACAAGCAGGTTACGGTATTCTTCGGGATGGGCCTGGGCCTCAAGGAGTTTTTTCTGATCGACGACGTTGAATTGAACGTGGTAGACGCCAAGGGTACAGAGGCTTTTAAGCAGCGCCATGATCTGACGGATGCCGTTTTCGTTGTTCACCATCTGCGGGTCGAGTTTCATGTTGAGCAGCGTACCCTGTACGAAGCGGTCATGCGGGATGTTGGCCACGGATTTGAGTACCGCGGTCGGGCCGTTGACGTCGGTGCCGCCGTTGGGGCTGACGCCGTCGGCGAGCGGTTTCCCCGCGCGGCGGCCGGAGGGCAGGGCTCCCACTTCCACACCGAAGGGGGTGTTGCCGGAGACGGGCAGGATGCCGGGGGTCATGACGCCGAATTTACTGCGGTAGCTCTCTATCTCGTCGGCGATGTAGGAGAAGAGTTCCGCCGCGATGCCGTCTACATAGGGATCGTCATTGCCGTACTTGGGGGCCTCCTGGCAGGCTTTCAGTATTTCCGGCGCGTCCGCGAAGTCGGAGGCGAGGGCCGCGAGGAGCTGCTTCATTGTAACGCTTTTTGTGTCGTAGACGAGGTGTTTGACGGCGGCGACGCTGTTGATGAGGTCGGAGACGCCGATGCAGATTATGCCGTTGCCGGTGTTGTATTTGGCGCCGCCCCAGGCGTAGTCTTTGGCGTTTTCGATGCATTCTTCAAAGCTGATGGAGAGGGCCGGCACGGGGCGCCCCATGCAGATGTCGTCAATGATGTGGCTCGCCTTGACGACGACTTTTATGACGTAATGGAGCTGGTTTTTAACTGCCGCCATGAAGTCGTCGAAGGCAGCGAAGGTCGTGGGGTCTCCAGTCTGCGCCCCCGCGAGTTTGCCGCTTTTGCGGCATTTGCCGTTGAGCATGACGAATTCCATGACACTGCCGAGGTTGATGTCGGCGAGCGCCGAGTAGCCGCGTATTTTGCCCGCAAGGTTGGTCTCGACGCAGCCGCCGGGGTTCCAGTTGAGCGCCTCGCGCAGGGGGATGCCTTTGTTCATGAGCATGCGGATGCCGACTTCGTCATTGTGGAAGGCGGGGAAACCGGTGCCCATAGCCATCAGCTCGACTATTTTACGCAGGAAGGAGTTGGGGTTTTTCGCCATGTTGTAGCGTACGGAGAGTGAGGGCTGGTAGAGCTGGGTGTCCATCGTCGCCTGGATTATCATGTATGAGAGATCATTTACCGCGTCGCGCCCCATGCTGTCTACGCCGCCCGCGCAGAGGTTCTGGAACATCGGGTAGCCGGAGGCGTATTCCGCGGATTTGGCGTCCTGGAAGAGGCAGGGTTCGGAGAATTTGACCCAGAGGCAGTCGAAGAGCTCCTGCGCCTCTTCGGCGGTGATGCGTCCCGCCTCGAGGTCGGCTTTGTAGTAGGGATAGAGGTATTGGTCCATGCGCCCCGGGTTGTAGGCGGCGGCGTTCTGTTCCATGAAGATGCATATCTGGTAGAAGTAGAAGGA
This sequence comes from Cloacibacillus porcorum, assembly GCF_001701045.1. Lineage (GTDB taxonomy): Bacteria > Synergistota > Synergistia > Synergistales > Synergistaceae > Cloacibacillus > Cloacibacillus porcorum. The sequence goes on along the minus strand of NZ_CP016757.1, from coordinate 985,465 downwards.
CTGCATCGCCTCGCGGAAGGTGCGCGCCGGATAGGCGGGTACCTGGCGGCATACGGCCGCTATTTCGCGCAGCTCCGCTTTGCGCCGCCCGTCGCCTTCCAGCGCCGCCAGACGTTCGGCCTCGATAGCGTAACGCTCCGCGAGGGTCTCCATACCCTCGCAGACGATGAGCAGCGCGTCAAGGTATATCTCTTTCTCGTAGTCTCCGGGGACTGTCGCATCAAGCTCCGATTTGCGCGCGAGTATCTTTTTGCGCAGACCTTCGACGCCGTTGCTGATGAACCATTCATAGCCGGCGGTGACTTCGCCCCAGCCGCGCACGGCCTTTTTGTCGATGTAAAGGGCGCCGTTGTCGCGCAGAGCGGCGACGTCGGCAGGAATGCGCGCAAGCCACTCTTCGTAGTTGGAGCGCCCCTTCCAGTAGGGGCGGATGATCTCTTCGAAGTCCTTTTTGTCTTCGGGCAGCAGCCTGAACTTGTCGTATTCGCGGGTGTTGATGGTCTCGAGCTCGCGGTCGAGGACGGACCAGCAGACGTCGGCGGAGAGGATGCCGCCGCGTATCTTGCTGCCCGCGTTGCCAACGATTAGTTCATCGTCCCAGATTTTGACGCTCTTTTCCTGGCACTGTTTAAGAAAGGCCTTAGCCTTGCGCGTGACCAGCGCCTCGCCCTGGGTCTCAAGGAAGCTCTGCGTCAGCAGCTTCGCGTCCTCAAGGTCTATTTCGGGATATGTATCGAATACCTTCTCTTTTAGCCTGTTGACTCGTTCCAGATAGCTATACTGTTTTTCCATCTTTCGTTCCCCCTTAATTCATCTCTTCATATTCGGTACGGGCGATAATTTCATTCTGCGTGTTCTCGTTAAGCTCCGCGAAATAGGCGCTGTAGCCGGCGACGCGGACGATAAGGTCGCGGTAGTCGTCCGGCTGCCGCTGCGCCTCCTTCAGGTCATCTGATGAGACGATGTTGAACTGTATATGGTGTCCGCCAAGGTCGCACCAGGCGCGGACATAGTCGGCAAGCAGCGCCGCCGAATTGGGCGCGGAGAGCACCGAGGGCGAGAATTTCTGATTATAGAGCACACCCTGCAAAACCTCCATGTGGTCGATCTTGCTCATCGAACAGACCGCGGCGGTGGGACCGTTCCGGTCACGGCCGCCCACCGGCGAGGCTCCGTCGGAGAACGGCGTCGCCGCCGGACGCCCGTCAGGCGTGGCGCCCGTCAGTTCGCCAAAGTAGACGTGCGTGGAGACGGAATGTAGCTCTGGTATGTAGAAGCCGCCGCGCATGCAGGGATACTGCACCACCTCTTTGCAGAAGATGTGCGAGGCGTCGCGTGCGAGGAGGTCGGCGTAATCGTCGTCGTTGCCGAACTTCGGCGCCGCCTCGCAGAGTTTTTTCAGCTCCGGCGCACCGGCAAAATCATCCCGGAGCGCATTCAGCAGCGCCTCCGGCGAGGCACTTCCATCGTCGAAGATCACCTTTCGCACGGCGGCCATCGCGTCGGCGGCCGAGGCGAGGCCGACGCCGAAGATGCCGGAGAAGTTATAGCGCACGCCGCCCTCCTGGCGGGTAAGACCGGTTTCAATGCAGTCGTCGAGCAGCGCCGAGGTGAACGGCTCCGGGGCGTGCGCGGCGTGCGCTCCGTCGATAAGGTCGTAGGCGCGCACAATGAGCTCAACGAAATAGGCGACCTGGGATTCAAAGGCCACCATAAGCTCCTCAAAGTTCTTAAAGTCCGCCAGCTTGCCCGTATGCGGCCCGGCCTGCCGCCCCGTCGCCGGGTCCGCGCCGTCGTTCAGCGCGAGCAGGAAGGCCTTCGGCAGATTGACATAACCACCGTTGGAACGCGAATCACAGGCTCCCTCGATGTCAGATTCCACGCAGTTCATGCAGTAGCCCCGCGCCTCCTCGAGCGTCGCGCCGCGTATCAGGTGTTTGGGGATGATACAGTTGTCGTTCATGACTGCGGGATAACCAAGCCCGAGCTTGATCGTCTCACAGGCTTTGAGCAGCGCGTCGGGATCGACCTTATTATGATAGCGGAATGAAAGCGACGGCTGCGGCACCCGCGCGACCGCGGCGGCCTCCATTATCAGCCCCGTCAGCTCGTTGCAGGCATCCTCGCCGCGAGGCCCCTGCCCGCCGAGGGTTATATTCTGGAAGAGCGGAAAACCGGCGAAGGTCCGCGTCGTCACCGAATCCATCAGTTTGATGATCGCCGTGCATTTGATCCAGATATGGGCCAGCAGCTCTACGGCCTCATCGTCGGTCAGCCGTCCCGCTTCGACGTCATTTTTATAGTAGGGATACATATACTGGTCGAAGCGCCCCAGCAGCATCGCGTGCGGGTCGGCCTCGATCTGCGTGACCACATAGATCAGCCAGACCGACTGCAGCGCCTCGCGGAAGTTCGCGGCGGGAAATTCCGGCACCCTCTTGAGCACCGCCGCAATTTCGTACAATTCCTCACGGCGAACGGGGTCGGAACACGCCGCGGCCCGCCTCTGGGCTTCGTCCGCATAACGGTGCGCAAAGGCGATTACCGCCTCGCACGAGAGCTTCGCCGCCCGCCAGAAGTCGATCTTATTGCCGTCGGCGGCACACCGCGGCTTAAAGGAGGCCAGCTTCGCCTCTATCTCATCGATAATGCCGCGAAGCCCCTTTTCCAGCAGCTTCTTGTTATTCACCGCGATATTGCCATGCGCCGTCCCCTGCGCGCCGACAGTGATCATCGCCTCCGCTATCGCCGATCTGGCCTCCGCCGAGACAAGGCCCGCGGTTACGGAGTCAAGCGAGGCCTCCTGCCAGCCCTCAAGACATTCGCGCAGAATCTTTTTATTCTCATCCGTAATACCGATCGAATCGGCTGGGCGCGTCGCAAAATTATCGAGGTCGGCCAGTATCCAGCGCGCGCCAAGCTCGGGACAGGCGATAGGAGAACGCGGTTTCGGTGAATTATGGCCGACAAAGAGCTCTTCGTCGTCAATGAAAAGCGTCATATTCTCCAGGATATGCCGCAGCGCATAGGCACGTTTCAGCACCGGCGGCTCCGCGGCGTAGAGTTTATATGCTTCGGTGACCAGCAGCGCCCGCTCCGGTAAAAGCTCCGTGGGGCAATTTGTGATCATGCGTTCCTTCATTCCAGCTATTCGTTTCACGGACTCTTCTCTAATCATTACAGCTCATCCTTCCCTTTTCTACAAAACCATGATTTTATAATCGCTTAAAATTTTCTTCGCCCTGGCGTATTCATCGTCGGTGGGAGGCTCGACATCCGGCAGCGGATAGCGCCGCCCAAGTTCCTCGTACAGACCGACTCCCATCCGGTGATAGCGCAGTATCTCAAGGGATACGCCAGCCCTCGCCCCTTCAAGGAAGAGGCCGGTCGCGCGAAGATTTTCCTCCGTATCGTTGAGACCCGGTATCAGCGGAAAGCGCACGAGAACAGGTTTGCCGCTTCGCAGGAGCGCCGCGGCGTTTTCAAGAATATTTTCGTTTCCCAGTGAAGTGAGACGCCTGTGCAGCGACGGTTCCATCGCCTTGAGATCAAACTGTATAAAGTCCGTCCTCTCCGCGATACGCGTCACCGTCTCCAAAGAGGCAAACAGACAGCTCTCGATCGCCGTGTGAACATTATGGGCGCGGCAGAGGTCAAGAAAGGCCGCGGCAAAATCAGGCTGGGCCATCACCTCGCCGCCGGAAAGGGTGACCCCTCCGCCCGAACGCCGCCAAAAGGGCGCGTCGCGCCGCACCTCGGCAAAGAGCTCCTCCGCCGTAAGCTCCCGTCCAAATATTCTTTCGCCGGACAGAGAACGTTCCGCCGTAAAACTCTGCGACTGGGGGCTGCAGCACCATAGACAGCGCGCGGGACACCCCTTGAGGAATACCGTCGTGCGTATCCCCGGTCCGTCGTGTACCGCGTAGTGCGCTATGTTGAAAATCATCCCCTTGACCGTCATCAGATCACCTGTTTTTATTTATTGGTATTACCAGAGGACCAACCAGAACTTTATACAAAAATTATAGTACAATCAAGGTAATTGTCAAGAAGCGATCGGATATTTGTTCTATTTTATAGGCGGGTATAAGAGAACGAAAGGCAGCCACGGCCTAGCCCTCTTTTGACGACTTCAAAGTGGAATAGGCCGCCGTCCCGAGGATGACTGCGCCGCCGACAAGCTCGCGCAGCGAGGGGATCTCGCCAAGGATCAGCGCCGCGGAGATTATGCCGTAGACCGATTCAAGGCTCGCGATTATCCCTGCAGTCTGCGCGCGCACGTGCTTCATACCGCCGATAAAGAGTGAATGGGCGACGCCCGTAAACAGAACGCCAAGCAGTATGAGAAGTCCCCAGTCCTTCGCGGAGACCGCCGGACGGTAAAATAGAAGCATCGGCAGCAGCACCAGCGCCGCGATTCCCTGTTCGTAAAAGGCGATCACGCTGCCCTCGTAACTGGAGGCAAAACGGCGGTTCAGCAGAGACATCACCGCAAAACTGACGCTGCCGGCCATCCCCCACAACAGACCGATAGTCAGATTGTTTTTTATGTTGAACTCGGGCACGATGAGGAGCACCCCCATGAACATCACAAAGGCGAAGAGCACATCTATCTTCTTCAGCCTCTCGCGGAACATCAGCGGCTCAAGAAAGGTGACGAATATCGGATAGGCGGAAAATGTGAGCAGCGCGATCGCCACCGCCGACACCTGCACCGAAGTATAAAAGGCCGTCCAGTGAAAGGCCAGCAGCGCGCCAAGGAGGGAGATGGCGGTATAATCTGCCCCGCATGTTAAACGGATGTCCTTTCGTTTAATGAGAAAATAGATACCCATAGACAACGAGGCAAAAAAGACGCGCCCCAGTACGATATACCTCGCCGGAATATCCACGGATTTACCGAAGAGGCCTGTCAGACCAAAAAGAAGGACCGCTATATGTATCTCGAGAAGGCTCCTGCCGCGATGATCCATCATTATTCTCCAGTCATAAAATTTTTCTGGTATTGCCTCTGGTCCGTTATTTGGTATTATACTACCTAGTGTTATTATCTCTTGGAGACTTTTATCATATTAACGCTCAGACTGGTAAATAAAAAACTTTCGTGTTGGAGGAAATCTCATGAAAATCGGCATACCTCTTGAAAAAAAGGATAGCAAGAAAAAAATAGTCCAGGAAAAACTGCGGGAGCTGGTATCATCGGGATCTTTCAACGAGGGGGACAAGCTGCCCTCCGAACGGGAACTGGCGCAGATGCTCGATGTCAGCAGGAACGTCCTGCGTGAGGCCGTAATTTCAATGGTGACCGAGGGTTCGCTTGAGGTACGCGAACGACAGGGTATCTTTATAAAGAGCCTAGATAACTTTGGGATGCTCGACTCTCTGAAAAGTTTGCAGATGCTGCCTGCTGATTTCGTCTCATACCAGCTTGAGGTGCGTCTCATCATCGAAGTGCCGGCGGCAAGAATCGCCGCGATGCGCCGAACGGAAAACGACATCAGAAAATTACGCGAGTGTTATGAAAATTTTGTCTCCTGCCCCTATATAACACCGGAGGAACAGGCGCAGAACGGGAAATGGGAGGCGCTGCTGCACCATCTGGTGACAGAATCCGCGCACAACCCGATCCTTTCAAGATTAAATGAAAGCATCAACAGCCTTGTTGAACGCAATAACATCCTCGTCCATCCGGATATGCTGATGGAAAAGGGCTGGATCGAGCTCATCAAATCACGCCATGGGGCAATTATTAAAGCTATTGAAGAAAACAACGCCGACGATGCCGGCGAAACATTAAAGATGCATCTGCTTGAAACCGCTGAGGTGATGCGCAGGAAACATCCTGAATTGATTACAGACATCCCCTACCCGTATTGGAACCTGAAAAACTAACATTCCGTGATATACATTCAAAATGTCCAGAACTGATATGAGCGGCATGATCCATTAATAGAACGTGCCGCTCATTCCATAATACAGCACATCACATGCAAAACTATCTATAAAAATGATATCCTGACTCTCCGGCAAACTAAACCTGCTTTTTACAGCAGTCTTTAAGATAATTGGGCTTTTTCTTATGCTTTTACGATTTTTTACAAAAATTTTTGGTAATGATTAATTTATTTGCACCTTATTATCAATGAATCCTTGTTTTTATTTACTTGACGCGAATATTTATACATGATATATTTACCTCAATCCATAGAAGTACCAGTGGTATTACCAGAATTTCAATGTATACCTCGTATTTAACGTATTCTTTGTAGTAGCTCCGTGAAATCTCTGTCGGCGGAGAGGGAAGATGTTCAGGAATGGCGAAAGAAGGAGGCTTTTCCATATATAGTGGAACAGCTTCTTTAATACCAAAAGAACAATCGATACTGTTAAAGCAAAGGATGTGTAGAAATGCTGAAATATACTCTAAAGCGCATTGTATCCGCAGCTCTTACCATTTGGTTCGTTATTACGATTACATTTTTGATAATGCATAATCTGCCAGGAAGTCCGTTTACCAGCGCACGCGGACTGCCGGATGAGACACGGGCGGCGCTTGAGGCGAAGTACGGACTTGACAAGCCCTTGGGAGTTCAGTATCTCACATATTTGTTCAACTTCGTCAAGGGAGATTTCGGCGTCTCTTATCATAAAAGAGGAGTAACTACCCGCGCCATCATTGAGAGTGGCTTTCCCTACTCAGCAAAGATCGGGCTGCTTGCCGTCGCCTTCATACTCGGCTTTGGTATATTTTTCGGAGTCTACGCGGCGCTCAGACATAACAGACTATCGGACAGAGTCTCAATGCTGCTCGCCACGTTGGGGACGACAATACCCAGTTTTGTCGTTGCGACACTGTATCTTTATGTCTTCAATAAAAAGCTGGGCATCGTACCATCTTACGGAGCAGAGAGCTTCAGAGATTACATTGGTCCGGCTTTTGCGATAGGGGCGTTTTCAATCGCCTTCATAACCCGCCTCACACGAACCTCGATGCTTGAAGTACTCCAGCAGGATTATATCCGCACCGCTAAGGCGAAGGGACTTCCGAGCTTTGTCGTAATGACACGTCATGCGCTGCGCAACGCGCTGATTCCGGTAGCAACTTATATGGGGCCCTGCGTAGCAAGCATCGTCACCGGCTCGTTCGTCGTCGAAAAGGTCTTTGGCATACCCGGTATAGGCTGTCTGTTCACGACAAGTATCCTTAACCGCGACTATTCTCTGATACTTGGAGTAACGGTATTTTACGGCGTACTCCTCGTTCTGATGGTTCTATTGGTCGATATCCTTTACGTTCTTATCGACCCCAGAATCAAATTCGACTGAGGAGGGCTTGTGATGACACATATAGACGAACAGCTCGATCTTAACAACGCAGCGCTGTGGAAAGAAACTGAGCATGACTTTACAAAATCAGAGGATATCAAGCGCAGAAGCCTTACATTCTACCAGGATGTCTGGAGGAGGTTCCGGGAGAATAAGACGGCGATATTCTCTCTCGTCTTTATTGTGCTCTTGACGGCCACGGCGCTATTCCTGCCATATTTTTGGAGGTATACCTATTCAGACCAGAACCTGGAATACTCTAACGTTCCCTGCAGGCTTGAACTCTATGAGATAGACGGGACAGGCGCCTCGTTTTATATCACGAACGATTACAACGTCCTTCAGGTGGCGCGTGACGGTACGCTTGGAAAGATGGCGGAAAACACCGGCGACAATCTTATGACGCGTCAGAAAAACTTCGTGCTCGACGGCAAGGATATAAAGGTGGATTACAGCCAATACTTTGCCGCAAAGAAAAAACTCTATTCGTTGAGAAGAGCCGCAGAGCGCGGAGAAAAGGTCGATTTGCCCGCGGAGGAACACAAATTTGAAAACATGAAGAGATATATCGTCACTGTGGACGGTAAAGAGGTACAGCCCTCACTCCGTGTTTGGAATAAGAGCCATATCTTTGGCAATGACGCGCTCGGCAGAGACATTTTTATCAGGATAGTCTACGGCGCGCGCATATCGCTCGCAGTCGGCTTTGCAACGGCTCTCGTATGCTTCATTATAGGCGTCTTGTTTGGCGGCGTCTCCGGCTATTGCGGCGGAAAGGTAGACGACGCGATGATGAGAGTCGTCGATATAATAAATACGATACCGACGCTGCTCTACGTCATACTGCTTCGCGTCCTCTTCGACAGCGGCGGTCTCTTCACAATAATTCTGACAATAGGACTTACCTACTGGGTAAGCATGGCAAGGCTGGTACGCGGAGAGGTGCTTTCTCTGAAGAAGCAGGAGTTCGTCCTCGCGGCCAAATCACTGGGCGCGCCAACCAGGTATATACTTCTGCGCCATCTGCTTCCAAACATAATGGGACCGATCATGGTTACCATAACCATGATGATCCCCAACGCGATTTTTACCGAGGCTTTTCTGAGTTTTGTCGGACTCGGCGTCTCCGCTCCCATCGCCTCATGGGGAACGCTTTGCAATGACGCTCTTGAAGGACTGTACACCTATCCGCAGCAGCTGCTATTCCCCGCGGCGGCAATCTCTCTTACGATACTCACATTTAATCTGCTTGGCGACGGACTGAGAGACGCGCTTGACCCCAAGCTGAGAAAGTAGGCTGGAGACATGGCTGAAAATAAAAACATACTTGAAATACGCAATCTGCATACCTCTTTCTTTACTCATCTCGGCGAGGTAAAGGCGATAAGGGGCATCGACATTCATATAGAGAGCGGGGAGACTCTAGGTATCGTCGGAGAGTCAGGCAGCGGCAAAAGCGTCACCTCTCTTTCCATAATGCGTCTGCTGCTTCACCCTGGAAGGGTCGTAGACGGAGAGATTCTCTTTAAAGGAGAAGATCTTCTGAAAAAAACAGAGCATGAGATGACAAAGATACGCGGAAATAATATTGCGATGATCTTTCAAGACCCCATGACCTCGTTGAATCCGGTGCTGCGGGTCGGCTTTCAGATCGAAGAGGCCCTGCTGCAGCACCAGCGCCTCTCAAAAAAGGAGGCAGCGGAAAAGGCCGTCGAAATGCTGGAGATGGTCGGCATACCTGATGCCAAAAGGCGTGCCGCCTGCTATCCGCATGAGTTTTCAGGCGGGATGCGGCAGCGGGCAATGATAGCGATGGCGCTCTCCTGCCGTCCGGAGCTTCTTATCGCCGACGAACCGACGACGGCGCTTGACGTGACGATACAGGCACAGATCATCCGGCTCATAAAAGAGCTTGGACAAAATACCGGGACCTCTACCATCCTGATCACACACGACCTCGGCGTAGTGGCGGATATCTGCACCCGAATAGACGTCATGTACGCGGGATTAGTCATGGAGGAGGGGAAAACCGACGACGTATTTTTTAACCCTGCGCATCCATATACGATGGGACTGCTGAGGTCGATACCTAATGTGGCCACCGGCGCGCGCCACAGACTCATTCCAATACCGGGGACGCCGCCGGACCTCCTGAATCCGCCTCAAGGCTGCCCATTCTCACCCAGATGCAGTTTTTCCATGAATATATGCACCAGCCACCGCCCTGGATACTATCAAGTTGGAGAGGGACACAAAGCGGCCTGCTGGCTGCTTGACAAACATGCGCCGTGCTGTGACCGCTATAACGCTATGAAAGGAGGCATCAGTTCAGTTGAACGATAATATCCTTCTTGACGTTAGAAACCTAAAAAAATATTTCTATAAAGACGAAGGGCTGATCTCAAAAAAGGTACAAGAGATAAAAGCCGTCGACAACGTCAGTTTTTACATCCGAAAGGGAGAGACGCTGGGGCTTGTCGGAGAATCCGGCTGCGGAAAGACCACCGTTGGCAGAACCGTCATGCGCCTCTACGAACCGACGGCGGGCGAAATATACTATGACGGTATTGACGTCGCCAAGCTCTCACCCAAATCATTTATGCCCTACCGTAAGAAGATCCAGATGATATTCCAAGACCCCTACGCCTCGCTCAACCCCAGAATGACCGTCGCCGACATCATTGGCGAGCCGCTTGACATCCATAGGCTCGCCTCAGGCAAAGAACGTCAGGAAAGGATATTTGAGCTGCTAAAAAGGGTCGGCCTGCGTAAGAACCACGCCAACAGATATCCGCATGAATTTTCTGGCGGACAGCGGCAGCGGATAGGGATCGCCAGAGCGTTATCGGTCATGCCGGAACTCATAATATGCGACGAACCGATATCGGCGCTCGATGTTTCCGTGCAGGCACAGATCGTGAATATGATGGAAGATCTGCAGCGGGAGATCGGCCTCACCTATCTTTTCATCGCGCACGACCTCTCCATGGTACGGCATATCTCAAACCGTGTTGGTGTAATGTACCTTGGAAGCCTCATGGAGGTGACTACCGCTGACGAGCTATACAACAATCCGCAGCACCCATACACCATAGCTCTGCTCTCCTCGATCCCCATTCCCAATCCTCGGGCGGAGAAAAAAAATATCATCCTTGAGGGCGACGTGCCAAGTCCGCTCAATCCGCCGTCAGGATGCCGGTTTCGTACACGATGCCGCTACGCCAAAAAAGTTTGCTCCGAGGTGACTCCAGAATTAAGAAACCTCGGCTCGGAACACTATGCAGCCTGCCACCTCCTTTAATAATGAAAACAGAGGGGAGAAATGCCGTGCAAGAGACACAAAAAACAGAGACGCAGAGAGAAAGATGTTTGACCATTTGATGCCGGAACACGGGTATTGCCTGAGTTAGCCGAAAGGAGCATCCATATGTTGACAAAAAAAAGATTCAAATTGGTAGCAGCCATCGTACTTGTATTCACAGCTTTCTTCTCACAGGCGGCCGTCGCGTACGCGGCGCCGAAGGTGTTGGTATTCAACCACGGCAAGGAGATCAAAGCTTGGGACCCCTCGATCGATGATTCTGGAGGAAGTTTCGTCATAGGCAACATCTTCGAGGGCCTGATGAAAGATACAAAAGACGGCAAGCTGGCCCCCGGACAGGCGGAGAAATATACGATATCGCCGGACGGACTTACCTATACCTTTTATCTGAAGCCGAATATTACATGGTCTGACGGGAAACCCGTCACCGCTAAAGACTTTGAGTACGCGTGGCTGAGACTCCTTGACCCCAAAGCCGGTTCAGAGTATTCGTATATGGGTACCTCATATATAAAAAACGCGAAGGCATTCTTTGACGGAAAGGCAAAGGCAAGCGAGGTCGGCGTCAAGGCCCTGGATGATAAGACATTCCAGGTCGTCCTGGAATCGAAGGTGCCCTATTTCCTCAACCTTACGACATTCTTCTCCTTCATGCCCGTAAGAAAGGACATCGTGGAAAAATACGGCGACGGGTGGGAAAAGAACCCCAAGACCTGTATCTCTAACGGACCGTTCGTTCTGGAATCCTATAAAATCGGCGACAACCTCACGATTGCCAAAAATCCCAAGTATTATGACAGCAAGAACGTGAAGATCGATAAGGTAAAAATGGTATTCGTCTCCGACCAAACAACCGCACTTAACGCGTTCAACGCGGGAGATATCCATGTAAATCCGGAAATACCGCCGGCAGAGATTCCAAGACTCATCGCCGAAGAACCTAATCTGGTATTCACACCGAGAATGCAGACCGCATACATCATCTTCAACGTCGACAAACCTCCATTCAACGATGTGCGTGTCAGAAAAGCCTTCGCGCTCGCGCTCAACAGAAAGGCGATCTGCGAATCCGCTCTCAAAGGCGGAGAGACTCCTGCGACAGGCATCGTCCCGCCAGTACTTTCACTCTCGACAGGCGAAAGCTTCAGGACTCTTGGCAAAAACGGCAAGCCGACCACAGAGTACGGTATCGACCCAAATGCCGCGCGCGTGGAAGAGGCGCAAAAATTATTGGCAGAGGCCGGATATCCCAATGGAAAGGGCTTCCCGAAGGTAACATATACCTACGTAACGAGAGAATCTCTTAAAAAGATGTCCGAGGCTATCCAGGAGATGCTGAAAAACAACCTTAACGTTAAAGTTGAGCTTGACAATATGGAATGGCAGGTGCTCGTCGACAAGAGAAAAAGAGGGGATTTCATAATCAGCGGCGGCAACTGGACCGGTGATTATGCTGACCCAATGACATTCTTCGACGCCTACGCGACGGACAGCAGCTGGAATGAATGCCAGTGGAGATGGAAAAAGTCAAAAGTGGCCCCCAACGACACAGTCCTCAATCCGGAACATAAGGCCTTTGAACAGGAAATCTTGATGGCGCAGAAAACATCAGGTACCACACGTGACGAACATCTCAAGAACGCGGAAAAGATACTCATGGACGCGACCCCCGTATCGCCGCTCTATTATGGCAACTTCTGCTACCTCGTCAATCAGGACAAGGTACGCGACGTATGGATGAACAAGGTCGGGGAATATAAATTCTGGGACGCGGAAATGGTACAGTAATATCCGTTATCGAAAGTAAATGAAGAGGCAGGGGCCGCGCGATTATTAATAATGCACGGCCCTTGTTTCCTTTGCCCTTATCCGGCCTTACAGGTTTAGATCGGCCTAGATTTACATATGACCACAAGACGACACAAACTTCTGCAATGAACATTTGGAGAACTTCACACATCATTCAGATATGCTGCCATTGCCGATCCGTAAATTCAGAAATAAATACTAAAAATTGATTGCCATGGCAGCCGTACATTTCCAATAAACCGGTTTCTTTCAATAAATTTAACGCACTGTTTGCGCGAATTATCTGCAGTTTTTATATATTCCAATAAATCCCCCATACGTAATCATATTTTCACCGAAGTGTCGGCTTATTACCGTATTTCCCGCAATTCTTCCATCTCTCAGCACTGTCACCAACGCAGCGGCACAAACAAAATCAATGCTTGACGATATATAAAAGACATGATATATTCACATCAGAGCGTTGGATGAACCTATGGTAGTGCCAGAATTTGTTTTTAAGTATACATCGTATCCATTAATTTTTTATTGTCTGCAAAATAAATTCATATTAATAGGAGGAACAGAGATGGCAACAAAGAAAAAAGCTCTACAGATCGGCGCGGGTATGGTGGGCCGCTGCATAGTTCACGACATGATCAGCGATTTTGATTTTGTCGTGCTGGATATGAGCGAGGAAAACCTTGCCGAGACCAAGCGCCTCTATCCGAGCGTCGAGACCGTCAAAGGCTCCGCTACCGATAAGGACTTGATCGCAAAGCTTTCCGCTGACTGTGACATCATCACAGCGGCAATGCCCGGAACTGTAGGCTATCTGGTAACTCAGATCGCGATGGAGCTCGGCAAAAAGATATCCAATGTCTCCAGCATGCACGGCCGTTCCGACGAACCCTATGACAAGATCGGTCAGGAGACCGGCGGACTCGGCATCTCGATGATCGGTTTTGAGCCGGGCATGAGCAACTTCTTCGGCGGCCGCGGCTACTACAAACTCGACAAATGCGAAGAGATGTACGTCTACGTCGGCGGCGGCCTCCCCGTAAATCCCCGTCCCCCCTTCAACTATTTCACTACCTGGTCAATCTCTGACAACCTCAACCAGTTCAACCAGCCAACAACGGTCGTCCGCGGCGGTAAAGAGATGGTCATCCCCGCTCTCAGCGAGGTGATGCACTTTGAGATAGAGGAATTCAAAAATCTTGAATGCTTCACGAGCAACGGACTCGGCGGACTCTTCCGCAGCTTCAAAGACGTGCCGGAGATGGCGGCCTACACCGTCCGCTGGCCCGGCCTCGCGGCGCAGATGCGCCTGCTCAACGACCTTGACCTCTTCGATAAGGAAGAGAGAATGCTCGGTAAGGTCAAGCAGGTTCCGCGCGACATCCTCATCGACATCTTCTCGAAGAAATATCAGAGACAGCCCGGTGAGGTCGACATGTCCGTTCTGAAGATCGTTGTCAAGGGAATCAAGGGCGATGACCGCGTGACATACACCTGGGAGATCGCTCAGAAGGAGATCCCCGAGACGGGCTACACCTCGATGGCCTGGACCACCGCCTGCACCTGCGGCATCTTCGCCCGCGCGATGGTCGACGGAAAACTCACCGGCAAGGGAATGCTCGCCGCGGAAAAGTTAGCTAAGGACGACGACTTCTATAACTGGGTAATGGCCGAACAGGCAAAGCGAGGCATCTTCTACAAAGAAAAGGTAGAAGTTGAGAAAAACGTCAAACTCTGGGAAAAATAAGTTTATCTGGAATAAATGCAGGCAGGAAGTTGTCGCTTCCTGCCTGTTTATGTAATAACCGACGTGTTAAACGTCAGCGCAATAAAAATATAACATCTTACCGCTCTTAAGCATTAAGCACCTTGGTCTAACTATAATAACACTTATTTATCGAGTATACAAATCACGGAGGTACCAGCATGGATGCAACGATAGCAAAACAGGTAGAAGCGGCCCTTGAATATGTCGCGTGGACCGTGCTCTGGAACAAATATTTCGCAATAATGTTTCTTCTTCTCGGGTTGTTCCTCACTATCGGTACGGGCTTTTTTCAGTTCCGCCGCTTTGGAGACATATTCTATAACACACTGGGAGGTCTCTTCCGTAAGAACAAAAAAGTCAGAGAAAGCAAGGTTTCTTCTTTTGGCGCCTTTGCCACGGCGCTGGGCGGCACCGTAGGCAACGGCAATATCGCCGGCGTGGCTAGCGCGATCGCCATCGGCGGACCGGGAGCGCTCTTCTGGATGTGGATGGCGGCGTTGGTGGGAATGGTCACCAAGATGAGCGAGATCGTCCTTACTCAGCATTATAAGCAGCGCTATGAGGACGGCTCCTCATACGGAAGCGCGGCGTATTATATCCAAAAGGGACTTGTGGAGGGCAAAGGCTGGAAGTGGTGCAAGGTCCTCTCTCTTATCTTCACAGTGACGATGATCGGCGCCTTCTATTTCGCGCCAGGACCGTACACGATCGTTGAAGCCCTGCAGAGCGCCTTCAAACTTTCAGGAACTACCGCCATCTTTTGCGCGATATTCTACACCGGAATATGCTATGTTATCGTACTCGGCGGTATCCCCCGTATCGTAAAATTCGCGGAGCGCGCCGTGCCGGTGATGGTGCTCTGCTATCTGTCCGCGGGAGTGCTGATAATAGTTAAGGACATTCCTGCTGCGATCGCCGGCATCAAGTCGATATTTTACTACGCCTTCCAGCCCTATGCGGCGGTCGGAGGTTTTGCCGGAGTCACGGTGATGAAGGTCGTTCAGGTCGGAGTGGCAAGAAGCGTCTACAGCAACGAGGCCGGCTGGGGCAGCTCGCCGATTATCCACGCGGCCGTTGACGTAGATCATCCTGGACGCCAGGGCCTCTGGGGCGCGATGGAGGTCTTCATGGATACGATGGTCGTCTGCACCATCACCGGTTTGATGGTCATCATCACCGGCGCGTGGCAGACAGGACGCGGCGGCGCAGGCTCGGTCGGCGAAGCGCTGGGAATAGCCTTCGGCGGATACGCCCCGCATATGCTCGCGTTCTTTATGATAATCTTCTCCCTTACCACGACAACAGGCTGGTTCTCATATCTGGAATCGCTCATCGTCTACTGTGTTCAGAATAAGCCGCACGAAGAACGCATGAAATATGTGAAATTTGTTCGCTACACTGGACCGATGGTCCCCCTCTGCGTCTCGATGTTCTTCTTCTACCACGGAACAGTTCCCTCAGTCGTATGGATGATGCTCGATATACAGTCGGCACTGCCGGTCTACGTAAACGTCATCGCCCTGACGCTGCTCTCGCCAGTGATCTTCAGGCTGGTCAAGGAATTTGAAACTGATTACCTAAACCCTGAAAAGGCGGCGAGACAGGCGGCGAAAGCGGCGGCTAAGTCAGGAACTAAGGCAACCGACGAAAACTAACGAAAACTAAAAAGTATAACAATAGCTGCTATGGGGAGGAGCGCGGCGCTCTTCCCCATTAATCAAGAAAACAGGAGGATATGTGATGTCAGAATTCATAAATTCAGTCGATGTCAAAGTAAAGGTAAATATCTACTGTGACGGTAAGGTGCAGAGCCGTACTCTTCGCTATCCGGACGGAAAGACGCAGACTCTTGGCGTATATCTCCCCGGAGAGTTTGAGTTCCATTCGGACGGTCCGGAAAAGGTAGTAATGACGGCCGGCGCGGTCGAAGTTTTGTTTCCGGGAGACAAAGGCTGGCGGCTGGTGGAGACCGGCGGCTGCTATGACGTGCCGGCGAATACCGTCTTTAAAGTCCGCTGCAGCGAAATTTCAGAGTATATCTGCGATTTTCTCTAGGCTTCAGTAATGAACGAGAGGCTCGACAGGATCGTAAAATCATATCTTCCGCGGCTGGTGCAGAGCGTATGCGAAAGCGTACGTATCCCCAGCCTCTATACGGAAGACGCCAGCGGGTTTCCCTACGGCATTGAGATCGCCCGTGCCGCCGACCACGCGATGGCCTGCGCTAGGCAGCTGGATTTCAAAGTTACGGATCTGGACGGCAAAATATGCTGGGCCGATTACGGCGACGGAGAAGAGACTGTGGCCGTGATGGGACACCTTGATGTGGTGGCTCCAGGCGAAGGCTGGGACTTTGAGCCGTTCTGCGGATGTGTTAAAAACGGGGCTATTCTCGGACGCGGCACGCAGGACGATAAAGGGCCGCTCTTTAGCTCTCTCTACGCGCTGAAGGCGGTGGCTGACCTCGGAATTCCACTCTCAAAGAGGGTACGGATAATTTTTGGCATGGACGAAGAGAGCGGGAAAATGCGCGACGTGGAGGCCTACCTTAAAAGCGAACGGCCGCCGCTTTACGCCTTTACCCCAGATGGAGCCTATCCGGTGGTCAACACGGAAAAAGGGACGATAAAATTTACTTCCACGGCAGTTTTTGAAACAGCTCCCGTGAAAGGAATCTCTCTGGCAAAGATATGCGGCGGTGAAAGCATCGGTTCTGTACCCGCGAGAGCTGAGGCCGTGCTCAAGGGAGAGATACAGGCACTTGAAAGAACCGCAAGCGCTGTTGCCGCTGAGGCTAAAAGGAACGGCTGGAAAACCAAAATAGCCGCCTCCGGCGACCACCTTACCATCACCGTTCACGGGAAGGCGGCTCATGCCACACTGCCTGAGCTTGGAGAAAACGCCGTCGGCAGACTGCTGATTCTCCTCAGCGCCACCGAAATCAACGGCGGCGCCGGAAAGTTCGTGCGTTTCCTTGCGGACAAAATCGGTGTAGAGGCTGACGGCTGCTCGCTGGGAATAAAGGCCTCGCACGCACACTGCGGCGCGCTGACCGTAAATATGGCGAAAATCAGCGGCGACGAGCATTCCATCACCGTCACCTGCGGCATATACATCCCCGCAGAGACGATATCTTTCGACAGCGTCTGCGAAACGCTCGAACAGAGCTTCTCTTTTGCCGGCGGCAGCTTTGAGCCCTTCGCGAAGACGGCGCCGCTCTACTACAGCCCGGAGCACCCGCTGATAAAGACCCTGCAGCGCGGCTATCACAACGCCACCGGCAAAGAGCCATACCTCGTCAGTATGTGCGGCGGGACGTACTCCAAGAGGATGCCAAACATGGTTCCCTACGGAGCCACCTTTGAGAACGAGGATGACAGGGCGCACGGGGCAAACGAGAGGCTTTTAATCACCAACCTGATGGAAAGCACAAGGCTGATGGCGTACGCGATATTAGAGATGGCGAAATGAACGGAACGAGGAAAATATTAAGTCCTGAACTCGGTTATATCTTTATATTTTTCTCCATCACCTTCATCAGCGCCTCCATGGAGAGCGGCTATTATTTCCTGCTGCCCTACCTTGAGGGACGCGGCATCCCCCTCGGCGCACTCGGGGGCGTAGCTATGGGGATATGCTACGGCATATCCTTTTTTATCCGTCCGTTCGTCCCTTTTTTTGAACAGCGGCTAGGCAACGATAAGATGCTTTTGGGAGGTTACGCCTGTTTTTTTATCAGTGCCGCCGGTATAGCGCTCTTTGGTAAAGAGATATTCTCCGTCATCATCTGGCGCGGCATCACCGGCCTCGGGCTGAGCATGGTCGGCGTCTCTCTCACCGCCTATGAACGGCAGTTTATTCCCGAAAATATCCGGGGACGCAGCATCGCACTGATAACGACGGCCTATAGCCTCCCATCACTGATAATCGTTCCCGCGATGGAGCTTCTTATCACTAAGGAACTTTATCTCTGTTACATATTTTTCTTCCCTCTGCTGGTTGCTGCGGGAACCGTTGTAATCCGCAAGCTGCCAAAAATCGAAGAACGGGGAACGGCGGCTGAAGCTGACGATATGCCCTCCATATCATATATATCGCTGCTCCGAAAGCCGCAGATATCCCTTTTCGCTGTCTCTGCCGCGCTTTTCGCCCTAACGGACGCAGGACAGCTCACTTTCGTACAGCTCACCGGGGAACTCGGGCTGACGGCCTCTTACTTCTTCAGTGTCTCCGCGGGAACGGCACTGCTTTTCCGTATACTCTGCGGAAAACTCATTGATATGCTGCCGCGCAAGATCTGCGCCTCGGGAGCAACAGCCATTACCGCCGCAATGATGTTTATTATGACGACGGCCTCTACAGCCTCATCGCTTATGTTATACGGCTTTATCTTCGGAATCGGCATGGGCTTCGGCTACCCCGCTTTTATGTGCCTGATCCTCGACCTGGGCGGCAAAGCCTATGTTACACGCCTGGCGGTAGTATTCGGTCTGATATATTCAGGTTTCTTTTTTCTGACGCCGGTAATTATGGAGTTTTTTATCAACATTATGGGAAGCGCGGCGCTGGCTTATAAAGTAATCTACGGAAGCGTATTTTTAGCGGCGGCCATAACCGTGCCGGTCGGCGCTAAAGTTTATAGAAAAACTAATAACATACAGGAGTGGTAAATAATGAAGATAGGATTTATGGGTTCAGGAGCGATCGCGGAGATTTTAAGCCAGAAGATAACGGCGAGCGGCATCGCCAAGCCGTCGGATATCTACCTTTATGACGTGAGCGCGAATCGCCTCGCATATATGAGCGAGAAATACGGCCTCACCGTCTGCTGCGAGCCTAAAGATATGATCGCCGCCGCCGACTACGTCTTTATGTGCGTACGCTCGGACAACGCCATTGATATGGCGAAGACGCTCAATGCCTACGATTTCACGGGCAAAACCATCGTCTCCATCTCTTCCGGCATCCCCATGGCGCTCTACGAAAACAACGTTCCCGGCGCGGCGGTGGCGCGCGCCCTCCCCAACCCGCCGAGCAGAATCGGCCACGGCGTCATCGCCGTCGCCTTCAACTCCAAGGTGAGTGAGTCACAGAGGGCCGACCTGATGAAGATATTCGGCGCAATGGGCACCTGCCTCGCCCTTGGTGAGGATAAGATCAACGCGATAACCTCACTTACCGGCCCCGCGCCCGTTTACGCCTTCTTCCAGGGGATCGTCGAATCTGCGCTGCTGCTTGGCATCGACCATAAGACGGCGGCGAAGATGGCCTTCGGCACCGTAGAGGGCTGCCTCAAGGTCTGGGAGAACAATATCGACAACATCGGCGGACTGCTCGCGGAGACCAGCACCCCCGGCGGCATCTCCGTACGCCAGCTCTACAACCTCGAACAGAACGCCTTCAAAGCCACGGTTAAGGAATGCTATGAAGAGGGATTCCTGCGCACCAAGGCCTACAGCGACGGCATTTTGGAGATGCTCAACAAAGAATAGGAACGTCAATTTAACAGACAGGCTCCGCTCTCCCGCCGCAGCGGGAGAGCGGAGCCGTTTTTATTCAAACAAAATAAAACTTTACTATGGAATTAATTACTCTGTAACGTTACAATCTCTCTGTATCCTTGTTAATCGTAAGATTGATTTCCGCGGAGGGATATTTATGCCGAAGATCGCCTCACCGACAAGAGATAACCCAAGCATCCCGGCCTCGGCGTGGGGTTATATACTGCTGTTCTTCTGCATTACCTTTATCAGCGCCGCGCTTGAGAGCGGCTATTATTTCATGCTTCCCTACCTCGCAGGGATCGGAATCTCAGCGGGAGAGCTCGGGGGCGTAGTCATGGGAGTGTGCTACGGGGTCTCTTTTTCGCTGCGCCCCTTCATCCCGATAGCGGAACAGCGCTTCGGGGGCCGCAGCCTGATACGTTTCGGCTACGGCTGTTTCTTCGTCAGCGCGGCGGGCGTCGCGCTCTTTGCCGGAACGGTGAAGGGCGTGATTCTGTGGCGCGCCGTCGCCGGAGTCGGCTTCGGGATCGTCGGCATCATGATGACGGCCTATGAGCGGCAGTTTATACCAGAAAATATCCGCGGCCGCAGCATCGGACTGATTTCCACCGCCTACAATTTACCCTCTCTCATTGTCGTGCCGGCGATGGAGTTCCTGATCTCAGAGGGCTTTTTCAAAAGCTATATATTTTTCTTTCCGCTGCTGGTGACGGCCGGCATCGCCGCCATAAGGCGCCTGCCGCCGCTCCCCGCCGAGAACGCCGCCACACACGAGTACGGAGAAACGGAGGAGAAGGCCTCTTATCTCGTACTGCTCAAGAGACCGCAGATAATCTTTTTCATCATATCCGCCATGTTATTCGCCCTCACCGACGCGGGGCAGCTGCGCTTCGTGCAGCTGGCGCAGGAACGGGGCGTCGCCGCATCATACTTCTTCAGCGTCTCGGCGGGAACGGCGCTGTTGTTCAGGATTATTTTCGGACATCTCATCGACCGGCTGCCGCGCAAGCTGTGCGCGCCAGTATCAACTGCGGTAACGGCGGCGATGATGTTTACAATGACCTTCGTCTCCACCCCCGCGACGCTGATGCTCTGCGGCTTTATCTTCGGCCTCGCGATGGGCTTCGGTTATCCGGCCTTTATGTGCCTGACGATAGACCTCGGGGGACGGCGCTATGTGACGCGCCTCGCCGTCCTCTTCGGCCTGCTATATTCCAGTCAGTTCTTCATTACGCCGATCATTATGGAATTCCTCATCCGGCTCGCGGGCGACGCGGCTGGAGCCTACCGCCTGCTCTACGGCGCGGTATTCCTCGCCGCGGCGGCTCTCGTACCGCTGAGTCCGCGGGTATACCGTACAAAAGCATAAAAAATGAAGTTCCAAAGTTATTAGAACTTCATTTTTTATCATAGCACTATGCTTTCTCTCTATAAATCTATGACAATAGGGTGATGTCCAGTATAGGGTAAAAACTTATTCAGCAGGTATTCTGTCTTGATTTTGATGTGCGCCGTATTGGCACCTGGATTACAGGCAAACCAATCGCTCTCTGCAACCTCTTTGTCAATGATAATCTTGACTTTTTTCCTTCCATCATTTAATAGACTCATTACCGTAGCTGTACCTGGCCGTACGCCAAGGTACTCTTCCATACATTCCGCAGGCGCAAATGACACACGAGAACACTCCATCTTTTCACAGAAAGCCTTTGTATTAAAAGATTTTCCAGCTGGCATTATAACTAGGTAAAAGTTGACTTTTTTTCTATCGCACACCAGTACACTTTTTCTAATCTCAGCACCAAGCTTATTACTTATCTCGACACATGATTCCATGGATTCTACAGAATCATTATCTACCCGCTCAAATGGAATCCCAAGTTCAATCAGAACTTTATATACCTTCGTTTCCAACTCTCCACGTTCGTCACTAGGGACACCACTATTTATTTCGCTGATATTCAATATATTATCCCCCCATCAGCATAGTTCGGAGGAAAGGTCATTTGGTTCTTAACTGCTGCTTTTCGATCTCCCCGATCCTCTCTATGCCCATTTGATATCCAAGCTCTATATGATCTCTGTTTAAAATATCAAGAGCTCTGTTAAAATCCATTTCCCTGACTGCATGAAAAAACACGTCAATACTGTCATGCATAACCTCATAATGGGCCGGCTGCTTGTCGCATAGCATCCCTATACGAATAAGCTCGTCTTGATTATTCCTATATATCCGGTCTATCCTCTCACTGTCCAAAGCTTTGACTATCTCTCTATGAAAGGCCGTCTCATAAAAATCCCACTGGTATTGGTCATTTACAGAACTTCTAAGTCTAACTAAACACTCTTCAAACTTAAAAGAATATTCCCACGTACGCCCAGTATCAAATATTTCCTTGAGAGCAGAAACCTCCAAAAGTTTACGCAATTGGTATATCTCACGAACATCTTTAACGGTTATATCACGGACCCGTATTTTTTTTCTGAAATCGGCGATGAGCCAGCCTTCGCTCTCTAATTTACGCATCGCTACACGAACAGGCATACGACTAGTATTTAATTCTTTAGCGACAGATGCTTCTGTCAGAAAGGAACCAGGATAATACTCGACACGCATTATACGGTTTTTCAATATATCATAAATCTGCGTATACAAAGCATCATCTTTATTTAATACCGGATCCATATTTATGCACCCTTCTGTCTTAAATTTCACCACCGTTTATTTTAACAGAGAGGTTTGGCAGCGTCAATTTAACGTGTTCCCCTATACGCAACATATCCTCATATGAAGGGGGTTCTATATCTTTGAGGGCCATTTTTCTACCGAGTTTCTTATAGGTTATCATTCCAAGTTTATGGTACGACAGGAGTTCAAACTCTACAATATTCTTCAATTGTGCGCAGAACTCCGCTGTGGCAACGATATTTTCCACAGAATCATTGACTGATGGTATAACTGGAACTCTTATGACTATCTGCATACCGCAGCTATCAATCCTTTTTATATTCTCAAGAACGAGTTCATTTCCAAGGCCAGTCAATCTTCGATGGCATGCTGAGTCCATGTGTTTAATGTCGATATATAGCCTCGATACCCACGGCAACACTTTCTCCACATTACCCCACGGCACACAAGCGCTTGTCTCTACGGTCCCATTTATTCCACGTTCAAGGGCAAGGCGGAAAACTTCAGAGACAAATTCCGGCTGCGCAAAAGCCTCGCCTCCACTAAATGTAAAACCTCCTTTTGAATGAAAATAGAAAACTTCGTCCTTTTCTATCTCCGTTACCACTTCTTCGGCTGTCATATTATTTCCATATAGCGAAATTGCCTGGACAGGACAATTTTTACGACATTCTCCGCAGCCTCTGCACCTGCCATCAATGCTACGAGGAACGCCTTCCGTGTCCGGCTGCAAAGCATTATTTGGACATAACTTAGCACATAAACCACAGCGAAGGCATTTAGAGTCATCACAGCCAACTTCGTTTGTAAACTTTTGTGATTCTGGGGTCGAGCACCATAAACATGACATAGGGCAACCTTTCAGAAATATTACCGTTCGCAGCCCTTCTCCATCATAGCTTGAACTCCTCTCAATTCTTAAAACCGCTCCCGTAACCTTCATAACGGCTTAACCACATGACAGCGGCGAAGACAGAGAGCTTTGTATTGTACGGCCAATAATCTCGTCCTGTACGTCCTTGCCCAGCTCAGTAAAGTATGCAGTGTAGCCAGCGACTCTTACGAGTAACCCTTTATACTCCTCCGGATGTTTCTGTGCATCAATTAGTTTGTGTTGATCTATGACATTAAATTGAACATGAAAAATATTAAGGGAACATAGCGTTTTCAGAAGAGCCATCACGTTTTGTATCCCTGCCTCAGTAGAAAAGAGAGTGGGTTCTATCTTCATATTCAACAAGGTTCCCTGTACAAATCGATCGTGAGGAAGCTTCGCCACGGATTTAAGAACAGCACTTGGCCCCTCAAAATCCGTACCACCATTAGGGCTGACACCATCAGCAAGAGGTTTCCATGCCAGTCTTCCAGAGGGGAGAGCTCCTACCTCAAGACCAAAGGGGGTGTTACCTGAAACTGGCAGTATACCAGGGGTCATCGTTCCAAAACGGCTTTTATAGCTCTCTATCTCGTCTGCAATATACGTAAAGATCTCAGCTGCCATGTTGTCTACCCACTCAACATCATTGCCATATTTGGGAGCATCTTTGCATAGTCTGAGTATTTCAGGGGAATTTTCAAAATTCGAATCAAGAGCACTAAGCAGCTGACTCATTGAAATCTGTTTCGTATCATAGATAAGGTGCTTGATAGCAGCCATACTATTAATGAGGTCAGCAATTCCAATGAGGATTATTCCGTTGCCGGTATTGTATTTGGCACCGCCCCAAGCGTAGTCCATCGCGCTCTGTACACACTCTTTGAAACTAAGAGAAAGAGCAGGGACTGTACGATTAAAACCTATTTCATCTATCAAATGGCTCCCCTTCACGACAGTACGCACAGCATAAGCAAGCTGCCTTTTAAGCGCATTACAAAACGCTTCAAAGTCCTTAAATTCCTCAGGGACACCTGTCTGGATAGATATATCTAACCCTGACTTGCGACACCGCCCGTTAAGAAGGGTAAACTCGACCATCGCGCCTAAATTTATATCTGCTAAGGCCGTATATGCGCGCAGCCTTCCTTCAAGATTAGTCTCGACACATCCACTCGGATTCCAATCAAAAGCTTCTCTAAGCGGAACGCCCTTATTCATTAACATCCGTATGCCTATATCATCATTATGGAAAGCAGGAAAACCAGTCCCCAGCTTTATAAGTTCCACAATTTTGCGCAAAAAAGAATTTGGATTTTTTGCCAGGCTATAACGAACAGAAAGTGACGGCTGATACAGCCGCACATCCATTGTCGCCTGCAGGATCATATATGAAAGTTCGTTTACGGCGTTTCTTCCCGCCGTATCAACTCCACCAACCGTAACATTTTGAAACATGGGATAGCCAGCGGCAAATTCTGCCGTTATCTTATCCTGAAAAAGACAAGGCTCAGCAAATTTTACCCACAGGCAATCCAACAACTCCTGAGCCCTTTCTTTTGTCAAGCGTCCGGCCTCGATATCAGCCTTGTAAAAAGGGTAAAGATATTGGTCCATACGGCCTGGGTTGTAGCTGGCGGCATTTTGTTCCATAAATATACATATTTGATAAAAATAGAAAGACTGGATGGCTTCATGAAATGTCTCTGCCGGATAAGCGGGAACTTTAGCACATATCCTGGATATTTCAAGAAGTTCACGCTTACGCTCAAGATCTTTTTCTACAGCAGCTAAGCCAGCCGCCTCTGCCGAATATCTTTCAGCTAAAGCTATTATTCCTTCACCGGCGATAAGTAGTGCATCAAGATAAGTCATCTTCACATAATCCCCGGGAACGGTCATGTCGAGTTTTAATTTACGCTCTCTTATTTCTTCACATATCTTTTTTATACCTTTGTTTATTATATCTGAATATCCTGCTGTAGTCTCTCCCCAGCCTCGTACTGCTTTACGGTCAATATATATGACGCCGTTATCCCTCAATGCTTTGACATCGCCTGGAATTTGAGCAAGCCATTCTTCATAGTTTGAACGTCCTTTCCAAAAAGGTTTTATAACGTCAAGAAAAAGCTGTCTGTCTTCATTCCTAAGGTAAAATGGATCGTAACGGCGCGTGCTTATTGTATCTAGTTCGTCATCAAGAACAGACCAGCAGGTATCAGCGCAAAGAATACCAGCTCGTATCTTACTTCCTGAACAGCCAACAATGAGTTCTTTATCCCATATTTTTACAGTCTTTTCTTCGCACTGTTTTTTTACTGCTTTAGCTTTGCGTACGTGCCAAGGAAGCCCTCCCGTCTCCAGAAAACTTTCCGTCAGGATTCTGGCATTTTCAAGGTCCATTTCCGGACGCGTGTTTAGAACCCTCTCTTTCAAGAAATTGATTCTCGTCATATAGGCTGGTTCGCTTTTTATTTGTCCCATAGCTTTACATTCCATGTTAATTCCCCCAACACTCTTTTAATAAATTTAGGAGCCAATTAATATTTTAGGATTCTATAATTAATTTTACACTATACTTATCAAAATTGTCAACCTACTATTCAACTTACCAGAGCCGCAGCCGCAACCTCAATATCCTGCGTTTCGCTTCCGCCGCTTACTCCTATAGCTCCAATAATAGTACCGTTGTCACAGATTAATTTTCCACCGCCAATAAGAGAAATCGCGTTATCATAACGGATGCCGCGCAAAACACCATTTTCCTTATTTACTAAATATGCCAGATTATCTGTATTCTCACATAATTTTAAACATGTAAGAGCTTTTAGCTGGGCAAGCCTAACACTCTCTCCAGAGGAACCATCCATTCGCATAAACAATATTAAATCCTGCTTGTCATTAAAAATCGCAAACGACATAAGTACTCCCATCTTCTCCGACGCCAATCTAGCTCTAGTCATAATTTGTAAGGCTTTTTCAAGGTTTATTGCCATATCTTCCTTCTCCTTCTAATAAAAAAGGTTCCATACCACACTATGATAAAAAAAACAGTCCCCCTCTACTTTTCTGGAGGACTGTTTTTTTATTAACACATATCATTAAAGATCGTAATGTCTGCCTATCTTTTCCAGCGAATCTCTCCACGGCTTGTAGCCATCAGTCGCTTTCATCTCATTCCAGCCAAGTTCGTTCATTCCATTAGGAGTTGTATTTTCAAGCATAAACGCCTCGATATCTTCCGTGCACTCCTGGCGCATCAAAGTAGACAAAGCCTCGTTCATATATGTCGTATAATTGAGGGCGCTCTTAAAATCAAGGCCTTTTGTCATACACCATCGTACAACTTCTCCGACTAGACCATAATAGGGAACCATGATACCTGTAACTGCAGCAAGAACTTCAAGATCCTTCTCAGTATTTACCTTTACAACGGCACCGAGGAGAGAAAGCAGATCATAGCTAACCTTATCATCACCAAAGAGCACCACAGGACCTATCCTTCTTGCCGCAAATGGCAACGGTACCGCCCTTACTACACTTTCGGATGGAGCAAACCACGGTGCGGCTTTGGCAATTTTTGTCCCAGCAGCAATATGTATGATATGATTTTCCCTTCTAAAGTTTATACCTGGAGCCACTTTTTCAAGCACTGTCGGTAAAAGCGTAGGAAACACGATATCTGCATTATCTACAAGCTCTTGGTTTGAAGAAGCAACGATAATCTTTTCAGGATATAGAGCTTTAAGAGCAGCTGTCCTCGCTTCATTTATATCAAAGACAAAAACCTTTCCTTGAAAATCTGACGACGAACAGAAACCTTTCGCAAGTGCAGTGGCAATTCCACCAGTTCCTATAAATCCTACCTTGTCATTTACAATCATTATTGTACCTCCTGAATAGTTGTTTTTCTTCAGTATACTTATTTCCGGTGTCTACATCTTATTAAAATGGTCCAAGTTTCATTGCCGTTGCAGCTAACAGTGAAACACAGGCAACACCTACAAGCATAAAGTAAAGAGGGTATACCCACTTTATATATGTCTTATAGTCAACTTTAGCAATACTTATATAGATAATGAGCGTACCAAATGTTGGTATTATCATATTTGTCAGCCCATCACCAAGCTGAAAGGCTACAACCGCAGTCTGCCTCGTCATGCCGATAATGTCGGCTAGAGGTGCCATTATCGGCATAGTCACAGTAGCCTGACCGCTTCCTGACGGAACGAAAAAATTAATTATCGATTGTGTAAAGTACATCCCTATAGCTGAAAATGAGATAGGTATTTGCTTGAGTGGAATCGAGAGTGCATAGATTATTGTATCAAGCACATTGCCCTTTGTAAGAACCACAGAAACCGCACGGGCAAAACCAATGCAAAACGTACCTACAAGGATATCAGGCGTCCAGCTGCGAACAAAGACCTCGCATATTTTTTCATTATTATATCCAGCGACAACTCCAGCAAGAAGTCCCGACATCAGCCACAAAGCGGCTATCTCTGAGAAACCCCAGTTGAACTTTATCGGTCCTACCATCTGCAATACCGTTGTAACGAGAAACATTAGCATTAGTATCTTTTGGCGCACCGTCATCCTCTGGTCGCGTATATCATCAATATCTTTATTCCCTGCGGCAGAGGACGGATTGACGAACCCGGTAACACTCTTAGACGGGTCAGCCTTTACCCTGTTTGCATACCGGAATATGTACCACATCGTTATGCCGCAGCAAACCACCCATATCCCCACACGAAAGGCCATCGCGGAATAAAGCGGCAGTCCTGATATTCCCTGTGCTACCGCTACTGTATATATATTAAGCGGCCCTACCGCAAAAGAGACAAAGGTCGGCATAAACACCAGCAGGAGCCCCACCATCACATCGTATCCGCATATGAGCGATATGCTTATAGCCAGGGGCACAAACGGTATATGATGTTCCATGGCCCCCATCGCTCCTCTGCATGCGAAAAAGAGCATTAGGCCAAACATAACGATTTTATCGCTGTGGCAAGTCCTGAGTATCCAGCCTATCATCTTTTCCATTGTGCCGCTCTGAATATAAATATCGGTAGCGGCTATAGGACAGAGAACCATGCACATAATAGGCATAGACTGCGTCATACCCTCTATGATGCAGACAAACCAGTTGAAGATACCAACAGGCGTCCGCGCAATAAAATGGAAAGTGGTTGGGTCCACGACCTTGCGTCCAGCTACTTCTATACGGTCATACATACCGGCTGGCACAATCCATGTCATTAGACCGGCTGCAATAAGACAAAAGAGAATGATAGTCCATACGTGAGGAATTTTTATACCTTTTGGAGCATTCGCCATAGCTTCGGGATTGTTTGAAATGTGTTCCTGCATATCTTGCACTCCTCTCTATACTACGTAGCTCGTTAAATCATTTTCTTATAAAGCTTTCCATCCTGCATAATAACTAAAATATTATCTTTGGGATTTTTGAAAAGATCTATATTCTTTAATGGATCGTCGTTAACCAATATAATGTCTGCAAGTTTTCCTTCTTCGATTGTGCCAATTTGCTCCGACATACCCATAATCTCAGCGTTTACCCTAGTAAATGAAACAATTGCGTTCATCGCCCCCTGAGCCTTCGCCTGATAAGCAATGGCACCAGAGGCATACTTTGTATTGCGTCCAGTAAGGTCGCTGCCGCCACCTATCTTAACGCCCTCCTCCATAGCAATTTTTATCGCCTCATATCCCCGGTCATTTACAGCAATGAATTTATCATACATAAACTTGGAAAGGCTATCTTTCGCATGTTCGAGCACCATCTCATAGGTAATCTGGGTCGGCACCAGGTAGGTTCCTTTTTGAGCCATCAATTTTGCAGTTGGCCTCTCAAGAAGATTGCCATGTTCTATTGTAAGTATCCCCGCCTCTGTACAGCGGCTAATACTCTTATCTGAATAACAATGTGCCGCAACATATGTACCGGCATTATCAGCGACATCCACCGCGGCTTTCATCTCGTCAAACGTATACTGGCAGGCATTGGGGCCACCAGTCGGGCTGGCACACCCACCACATGCCATAATTTTTATAAAATCTGCACCTTCGCGCAATGTTTCACGGCAGGCCTTTAAAACTTCAGGTACACCGTCAGCAAGACGTGATCTGAACCCCATATTACCCTCATAATAGGGGCGGTATTCTGACGGTCCTCTATTGTCTCCATGCCCGCCGCTCTGGGCTATACATGGACCGCTTACCCTCAATCTAGGACCTACCGCCTCACCATTTTCCATAGCAAGCCTAAAACCGGCATCAGCCCCGCCAGTATCGCGGGCTGAAGTGTACCCCTGTTCAAGCAACTCACGCATATTCCTAAACATTCTTGCAGCTATAAGGCCTATTGGATTCCTGCGAACAATATCTACAACCTCAATCTCAATAAGACCAAGATGCATATGCCCATCGACCAATCCCGGCATAAGAGTATTTCCTTTGCAGTCAATTACATCCGCAGACTGAAGAGAAATACCACATTCAGAAACTTCTCTTATAATATTATTTTCTACTAATACTGAAACGTTGTATCTTGGATCTCCGCCATTACCATCAATTAATGTAGCGTTTTTAAAGATTACGTAACCCATAACTTCAGCCACCCTTCGAATAAATATATATTGCTCATAATATATTGAAACGTAATCAGACTATGCTGTAGTTCCACCATCTACGGAAAGTGTCGTGCCAGTTACATAACTAGAGTCTTCAGATGCTAAGAAGAGAATTGAACGCACAACCTCTTCTGGGTCGGCTATTCTTTGCAAT
Source organism: Cloacibacillus porcorum (assembly GCF_001701045.1). Lineage (GTDB taxonomy): Bacteria > Synergistota > Synergistia > Synergistales > Synergistaceae > Cloacibacillus > Cloacibacillus porcorum. Next base: position 955,357 of record NZ_CP016757.1, on the reverse strand, counting down.
GGGATGCTCTGACGACAGTTTTCTAATAGACGTTCACGTGATATTGGTGCACTATGCTTTGACATTGGCATCGCAGTATCAGTTGCACCAGGGCATACAGCGTTTATGCGTATTCCATCTGAGGCACAGTCTAAAGCCATGCAACGTGTCATTTGCACTACTGCTCCTTTTGTAGTTGCGTAGGCGATATGCCCCTTGCGTCCGCTAAGAGCACTATTCGACGCTACCTGTACAATGTTCCCCGCTATTTTATGTTCCCGCATAAGCCGTATGGCCTCCCTAGAAAGATAAAAGACCGCGTGAACATTAATATCAAAAAGTTTAAGCCATTCATCATCGGGAGTATCTACAACATCTCCTCTGAACATAGCACCGGCATTATTAACAAGTACATCAAGAGATCCCGTTAAGTTAAAGACATCATCTATTATCTTTTTACAATTCTCCGATTTTGTTATCTCCAACGTTGAGTGGTAAACCGCTCCCGTACGCCTAGCAATTTCTTCCGTCCTCTCCTTATTCCTCCCCACTAGGGCGATAGTTGCCCCTTCTCTAGCAAACCCTTTGGCCAAAGCTTGACCAATACCACCAGAAGCACCTGTGATCATGACAACTTTTCGAAGAAACCTCAAAAATCTCATCTCCCTTTCAGACTAAACACGTCATGTTACTTAATACATGAAAGCTAAATATCAGCACCTCCTATATAGATTCTATATTAGATATAGAATCCTTATTCTATTTTGGGATTCAAAATTTCTATCACAAGTTATACCATTTTATAAAAAATTTGTCAAATGAATTTTTTCACACTCTATTGATAGATAAAGAAATAATATTTGCATAGACTTCAAGTTTTTCAGTGATCAACTTGAAGAATATGAGATAATTTTATTTAAGTCAGGCTGTAACCATTATGTTGAGCCAGAAGCTAGGAGTGGGAAGAATGAAATTTAGGATCAGGCCATTCAAAGAGAGCGACATTGCGGATATCAACGAGATACGTTCCATGCGCGGAGTCATTGAGACGATACCGACGCTTTTTTCGGAGAGCGTGGCGTTCACGGAAAAGGTAATGAAGTCTATCGGGCCGAATGATCCTGTGCTTTCGGCGGTCATCGATACGCCGGAGGGAGAAAAGGTGATCGGCAACGGCGTGCTGCGCCTCACAGAAAAAGCGCGCCTGCGCCACACCGCCTCTGTCGCGCTCATCGTACACGCCGGTTATCACAATATGGGCGTCGGCCGCGCAATCCTCTCGCAGCTGCTGGAGATAGCCGACAAATGGCTGATGCTTGTCCGCGTTGACCTTGAGGTTGTGGCCGACAACGCCGGCGCGATTCATTTGTACGAATCGCTCGGTTTTCAAACAGAAGGGCGTCTCAAATACGCCTTCATGAAAGACGGGAAATACGCGGATCTTCTTGTCATGGGGAGATATAATCTCCCATAAATCGGCGTTTATACGCACGACTAACTTCATAACCGAGGGCTTGGCAATACTCACCGCACTTTAGTGCGCCTCCGCTTGCCAAGCCCTCAGTTATTTCGTTATTCGCACGTCTAAACGCCGATTTATCTTCGATATGGTAAAACATAAACAGCGATTTAGCTTTTGGCTTTGCCCTTATAGCCTTCCTCTCCGAGGCGTCAGGGAGCCAAATCAAAGCCCCTCTGATTTGTGCGATAAGTGAGACAGAAAATCTATTGATTTTCGTCGTCGAACTTAGTTTTTCCATCATTCGGCTGGTAGTTACATCAGAGGTGGATCGCCGCCGCTCTTGCAGCGAGACGGAAGGAGTGTTGCTCTGTTTAGCGCGGTTTCCATGCCAAACAGAGTCCGCGGCAAAGCCGCGGGAGAACCTAAGGTCAACTCTCCCTCAGAGAGGGAGCCGAAAATCTTGCAAAACCATAATTCACAGTTCAGCCTTTAGAAGCTAAACCGCCGTTTATCATCGATAGGGTAAACGATAAATCGCTGCCTATCTCTTTTCCTACCAGAAGGAAATCGGCGTTTAGAAGTGCGAGTTGCTAAATAACTCAGGGCTCTGGTACCGGAGCCGTATTTTCATACGGCGAGGACACCAGAACCCTGAGTTATGACGCAAATCGTGCTTATAAACGCCGATTTTGTTATTTGGAGAGCAGGGTAAGCATAGCTCCCGCCGCAACGGCCGTGCCGATAACGCCGGCAACATTAGGGCCCATAGCGTGCATCAGGATGTAGCTTCCCGGGAACTCCTTCGAGACCACCTTCTGGCAGACGCGCGCCGCCATCGGAACGGCGGATACGCCGGCCGCGCCGATGATCGGGTTGATCTTGCCGCCGGAGACAACCTTCATGATCTGACCGAAGCAGACGCCGCCCGCGGTGCTGAATACGAAGGCGATGAGCCCGAGGCAGATGATCTTGATCGTCGCCAGTGTGAGGAATGACTCAGCGCTCATCGTCGCGCCGACGGAGATTCCGAGGAATATCGTCGTAGCGTTGAGCACCTCATTCTGCGCCGCGAGCGAGAGACGCTCGGTGCAGCCGCATTCGCGCATAAGGTTCCCGAACATCAGCATTCCCACGAGGGGGACTGAGGCCGGCAGAACGAGTCCGCAGGCGATCGTAGAAACGATCGGGAAGAGGATGCGTTCTGTGCGCGTGACGGGGCGCAGCTGCTCCATCTTGATCGCGCGGTCCTTTTTCGTCGTCAGCAACTTAATGACGGGGGGCTGTATCAGCGGCACGAGCGACATATAGCTGTAGGCGGCGACAGCGACGGCTGGCAGGATACCCTTGGCAAGCTTCGCGCAGAGGTAGATGGCCGTAGGACCATCGGCGCCGCCGATGATGCCGATACCAGCCGCCTCCTGGATCGTGAAGCCCATGAACATCGCGCCGATGACCGCAAAAAAGACTCCTATCTGCGCCGCAGCACCGAGAAGGAAGGTGATGGGGTTCGCAAGCAGAGGGCCAAAGTCGGTCAGAGCGCCAATACCCATAAAGATAATGACCGGGTAAAGCTCATGGTCTATGCCAAATTTTACAAAGTAAAGGAAACCGCCCGGATCAACGATACCGGAGAGCGGCAGGTTGACCAGAAGGCATCCAAAGGCGATGGGCATAAGGAGCAGAGGCTCAAAGCCCTTCGCAATGGCGAGATAGAGCAGGATGAAGGAGACGAGCAGCATAACAAGCGTAGGCCCGTTCAGCGCAACAAATCCTGACTGTTCCACCACACCCTTTAGTGCGGTCATATAAAGTTCCATTCAGTTTTCCTCCCTAGGAAAAGACTGCACGAACGCAGACTACGCTACGACCAGGAGTGTGTCGCCAGTACTGACTGTATCTCCTTCTTTGCAGCAGATCTGTGATACTGAGCCCGCTACGGTGGTGAAAATCTCATTTTCCATCTTCATCGCTTCGAGGATGATGACGAGCTGGCCCGCGGTTACCGCCGCGCCCTGAGCGACAAGGATCTTAAGGACTTTACCGGGCATCGGAGCGGTGATCGAGCCTGCGCCTGCGGGGGCCGCGGGAGCAGGGGCTGCCGCAGGGGCCGGAGCCGCCGCGGGAGCGGGGGCCGCCACAGGGGCCGGAGCCGCTACAGGAGCGGGGGCCGCTACGGGAGCAGGAGCCGCGCCTGCACCCATCTCTTCAACATCTACGTCGTATGCTTTTCCGTTAACGGTGACTCTGTATTTGCGTGACATCAGAAAAAAACCTCCTAAAATTTTGTTGTTATCAGAGGCTTAGCAGCCTTCTGTGTTCTGGAGCCTACCCACATTCTTCCATGCGGTCGATACGGGGGCTTTTACCGGACTGAAGGCAACTACGCGCGCTGTTGATCCGCAAGCTGCCATGATGGCGGCCGATATTACGGCGAGAAGTTCGTCGTCGTCGGCAGAGACCGCCGCGGCGGGAGCCGCCGGAGCGGGCGCCGCAGGGGCCGGCGACGGCTGCGCCGTTGTGGCCGGCTTCGGCTTGCTCATGTTGTCGATCGCCGCACATACATGCTTCATCCCCATCATGACGAGCATAAGCCCGACGATGACGATGAATACGATGCTGAAGGCGATGAACGACATTGTGAGCCCGCCTGTGACGCCGACAAAATATGAACTGATATGTCCTGTCATAATTGGCTTCCCCCTGCCTTAGTTGGGCAGAATGCCATGCTTGCGTTTCGGACGAAGTTCGCTCTTGCTCTCCGTCATCAGAAGTGCCTGATAGAGAGCGGGACGTGTCTCCTCAGGGAGGATGACGCGGTCAACGAATCCGCGCTGCGCCGCGCGATAGGGGTTCGCAAATGATTCTTTGTATTCCTCGATCTTCTCCGCGCGCTTGGCAGTCTTGTCCTCGGCGGCATCGATCTCCTTGCGGAAGATGATGTTCGCCGCGCCCTCGGCGCCCATGACCGCGATCTGAGCCTGCGGCCAGGCAAGGACTACGTCCGCGCCCAGGTCTTTGCTGCACATGCCGAGATATGATCCGCCGTAGGCCTTGCGCATGACGATGGTGATCTTCGGCGACGTTGCTTCGCTGTAGGCATAGAGGAGTTTCGCACCGTGGCGGATGATACCGCCCATCTCCTGATTGAGTCCGGGGAGATATCCGGGGACGTCTTCAAATGTCACGATCGGAAGGTTGTACGCATCGCAGATGCGGATATGGCGGCTCGCCTTATCGGAGGCGTCAATGTCAAGGCATCCGGCCATGAACTTAGCCTGGTTGGCGATGATGCCGATGACGCGTCCGCCGACTCTCGCAAAGCCGGTGACGATGTTTTTTGCATAGAGCTCCTGCACTTCGCAGAAATCTCCGTTGTCGACGACCTTTTTGATGACGTCGCGGACATCGTAACCCCTGTTCGGGTTTGTCGGAACTATCTCGCGAAGCTCCGCGTCCATGCGCGAGGGATCGTCTCCGGTCTCCATGTAGGGAGGCTCTTCCATGTTGTTGCTGGGAAGGTAGCTCATTACCTTGCGGACCTGGGCGTAGCACTCGGCTTCATTAGCCGCGAAGAAGTGCGCGCAGCCTGATGTCGCGTTGTGGGCGCGGGCGCCGCCGATCTGTTCGGAGGTAACGTCTTCACCGGTGACTGACTTAATAACCGCGGGGCCTGTGATGTGCATGATACCGACTTTGTCTACCATGAAGATAAAATCTGTAAGCGCGGGGCTGTAAACGGCTCCGCCAGCACAGGGTCCGGCGATGATGGAGAACTGCGGGATAACGCCGCTGGCTTTGACGTTGCGGAAGAATATCTGTCCGTAACCTGAAAGAGCGTCGACCGCCTCCTGAATACGGGCTCCGCCTGAATCGTTGATGCCGATGCAGGGGGCGCCGTTCGTAAGGGCAAGGTCAAGAACCTTGCAGATCTTTTTGGCGTGCATTTCGCCAAGCGAACCGCCCATTACTGTGAAATCCTGGCTGAATACGTAGACTATACGTCCGTCTATCGTGCCGTAGCCGGTTACAACGCCGTCGCCGAGGAATGTTGTCTTTTCGAGCCCGAAGTTGGTGCAGCGGTGCTCGACAAATTCATCGATCTCCACGAAGCTGCCGGGGTCAAGAACTGCGTCGATGCGCTCACGTGCGGTCATCTTACCCTTGTCGTGCTGTTTGGCGATGGCCTTTTCTCCGCCGCCAAGAGCCGCTTTTTCGCGTTTGGCAACCAGAGCAGCGCACAGTTCGTCGATCGTTTTGTCCGCCATTACTTCTTACCTCCTCATAATTTCTTAGATGAAAGCCCGGCCAGCTCCCCGCATAGCCGTTCTTCCACAGGTAGTGCTATGGACAAGGCATCCCGTGCCGCCCTGGCACGGGAGCCTTTTTCCTTAGTTAATCGCGCTGGCAGAGTTCAAGAAGCACTCCGCCGCTGGCCTTCGGGTGAACAAAGGCGATCTTCGCGCCGCCCGCGCCAATACGAGGCTTTTCATCGATAAGGCGCACGCCCTTTTCTTTGAGTTCGGCAAGCGCCGCTTCGATGTCGGCGACTCTGACCGCGACGTGCTGGATTCCCTGTCCGTTTTTCTCAATGAACTTTGAGACAGGGCTGTCCTCCGTCGTTCCCTCAAGAAGCTCGAATTCCGTGTCATCAATGGGCAGGAAGGCTGTTTTGACTCTCTGCTCGGCGACTTCTTCAACGCCGTGGCACTTCACGCCGAGGGTATCCTCCCAGAATTTAAGAGCTTCGTCGATGCTCTTTACGGCTACTCCGATATGATCTACATTTTTAATTTCCATAATTTTACGCCTCTTTCGCTCTCTTTTCGGCTACCGCCTTTTCGAGCCATTCAATCGTCTCCGTGGTCGGCGTTCCGGGGCCGAAGATCGCGCCTGCACCGAAGCTGAGGAGCGTCGGGTAGTCAGTTTCGGGAATGACTCCGCCGCCGAAGACGATGATGTCCTCCGCGTGCTTCTCTTTGAGAAGATCGATGATGGCCTTAAAGCAGTACTCATGCGCTCCCGAAAGAATGCTGATGCCGATGGCGTCAGCGTCTTCCTGGATCGCTGTGGCAACTATCTGTTCCGGTGTCTGGCGGAGACCTGTGTAGATGACCTCCATGCCGGCGTCTCTGAATGCTCTAGCTATGACCTTCGCGCCACGGTCGTGGCCGTCAAGTCCTGGTTTCGCAACAACTACGCGAATTTTACGGTCCATAATTTCTTCCTCCTTAAAAAGCACTCGCGATTCTAAAGAACCACGTTCTCCTGGTACTCGCCAAAGACCTCGCGGAGCACGCCGCAGATCTCGCCCTCTGTCGCGTACGCGTGTACGGCGTCGAGGATGAGCGGCATAAGGTTCGCGTCGCCCTTCGCGCCCTCGCGGATTGCGTCAAGCGTCGTCTTGACTCTGACGTTGTCGCGGTTCGCCTTCATTTCGCGGAGCTTCTTAATCTGGTTCACGCCTACGCTTGCGTCGACCTTAAGGAGTTTGCGCTCTGACATGTCTTCTTCGATCTGGAACTTGTTGACGCCAACGATGATACGGTCGCCTGATTCGATAGATTTCTGATACTGGTACGCCGCATCCTGGATGTTCTTCTGCGGATATCCCTTCTCGATGGCCGTCATCATGCCGCCGAGCTCGTCGATCTTCTTGATGTACTCCCACGCGCCATCTTCGATCTCTTTTGTAAGAGCCTCGATGGCGTAGCTGCCGGCAAGCGGGTCTACAACGCTCGTAACGCCTGACTCATAAGCGACGATCTGCTGCGTGCGGAGGGCGATGCGGACGCTCTTGTCCGTCGGAAGGGCGAGAGCTTCGTCAAGGCTGTTGGTGTGCAGCGACTGGGTGCCGCCGCATACCGCCGCCATCGTCTGAATGGCGACGCGGACGATGTTGTTCTCTGCCTGCTGCGCCGTCAGCGTGCATCCGGCGGTCTGGGTGTGGAAGCGGAGCATCTGGGCGCCCTTTTCGGTGACTCCGAAGCGCTCCTTCATAATGCGTGCCCAAACCTTGCGCGCCGCGCGGAACTTCGCAACCTCTTCTATAAAGTCGTTATGCGCGTTAAAGAAGAAGGAGAGGCGCTTTCCGAATACGTTCGGGTCCTGTCCGGCCTTGATGGCCGCTTCAATGTAGGCGATACCGTCGGCAAGCGTGAAGGCCACTTCCTGGATCGCGGTCGAACCGGCTTCACGGATATGATAGCCGGAGATCGAGATGGTGTTCCATTTCGGGATATTCTTCGAGCAGAAGTCAAAAATGTCGGTGATGAGACGCATTGACGGCTTGGGAGGGAAGATATATGTGCCGCGCGCTATGTATTCCTTGAGGATATCGTTCTGGATCGTTCCTGAGAGTGCGTTCATCGGTACGCCCTGCTTTTCGGCAACGGCGATGTACATTGAAAGAAGCACTGACGCAGGGGCATTGATCGTCATCGAGGTCGATACTTTGTCGAGGGGGATTCCGCCGAAGAGGATCTCCGCGTCGGCAAGGCTGTCGACGGCGACGCCGACTTTACCGCACTCACCCACCGCCATGGGGTCGTCCGAGTCGTAGCCGATCTGTGTCGGAAGGTCAAAAGCGACAGAGAGCCCAGTCGTTCCCTGGCTCAGCAGGTAACGATAGCGCTTGTTGGAATCCTCCGCCGTAGCAAAGCCCGCATACTGGCGCATCGTCCAGAAACGGCCTCTGTACATTGTGGGCTGGACGCCGCGGGTGTAAGGATACGCGCCGGGGAATCCAAGATCTTTGGCGTAGTCTACGCCGTTGACATCTTCCGGGGTATATGTCCTCTTAAGAGGAATACCGCCGCCTGTGGTGAAGTTTTCCTTTCTCTCGGGACCTTTGGTAAGCGCCTTTTCAACAGCCGCTTCGTAGGCCTTCTTTCCTTCTGCTACTTCCTGGAGCTGTGTTGGTTCGAACAATTACTCCGCCTCCTTGCGAAACATATGAGGTCACCGTATAAATGACCATCAGCACACTAGTAGATTTTACAAAAAACCACACGCTGTTATTATTGCCCAACTCCGTCGAAATTGCAACATTTGACCATTAATTTCAGACAAGTCAATCCATTCAATTTTTACCAACGCTATCAAACCCCGTTTATTTAGCTTATAAAACTGGCAATTTGTCACCGTGCAAACTGAACTCGTTGTTATATAATATGACACATAGGCAATATTTTTAAGGAGGGAACTGCAAAAATGATGCAGCAGGCGATCAAGGTAACTGATTCTATATATTGGATAGGCGGCAACGACCGCGAGACCGACCTCTTCGAGGGTCTTTGGGAACTACCCCGCGGCGTGGCTTACAACGCCTATTTTATCAACGACGAAAAGTGCGCGATCATCGATACCATCAAGGCCGACAAGCTCTCTGCCTATATGGAACGGCTTGTCTCTATCATGCCGGAGGGGCGCACTATCGACTACCTCGTCGTCAACCATATGGAGCCGGACCATTCGGGTTCCATCAGCATACTCCGCAAACTTTATCCTGAAATGAAGATCGTCGGCAACAAAAAGACGATTGAGATGATTGGCGCCTTCTATGGAATCACAGAGGGTATGATCGAGGTCAAAGAGGGAGACGTGCTCGACCTCGGCCGCCACAAGCTGACGTTCGCGATGATCCCCATGGTCCACTGGCCCGAGAGCATGGTGGCCTATGAGACGAGCGAGAAGGTGCTCTTCTCCACCGACGCCTTCGGCGGCTTCTGCGCGCTGGAGGGCGGCATCTTTGACGACGAGCTCGACATGGCGCTCTACGAGGACGAGACGCTGCGCTACTTCGCAAACATCGTCGGCCGCTACTCGGGACCGGCGCAGAAGGCGATCGCCAAGGTCCGCGCCCTCGACCTTAAAATCATCTGCCCCGCTCACGGCCCCATCCTCCGCTCGAACCCGCAGCATATCGTAGACCTCTACGATAAGTGGAGCAGCCACAAGACCGACGAGGGTATCGTCGTCGTCTACGGCTCGATGTACGGCAACACGAAATTCATGACGGACACCATCGCGCGCGCCGCCTGCGAGGCCGGCGTGAAGGACGTCATCGTCCACGATGCCTCGCGCTCCAATCTTTCGTATATTGTGCGCGACATCTGGAAATACCGCGGCCTCGTCCTCGGCAGCTGCACCTATAACACGGAGCTCTACCCCCCGATGGCGACGCTCTGCCGCGCGCTCAAGAATAAGATGATGAAGAACCGCGTGCTCGGCATCTGCGGCTCCTACAGCTGGAGCAAGGGGGCCTTAGCGGAGCTGCAGGTCTTCGCGGAGCAGGGAGGCGACTGGAAGCTCGTCGAGCCGACGATCGAGGTCAAGTCCTCCCCCACTGAGACCGACCTTGAACTGTGCCGCGAGCTCGGCAGAAATATGGCGGAGGCCGTCAAGGCCGCCGAAGCGAAATAAGGCCGGAAAATGAGACTATTTCGAAGCGCCGCCGCGGCGCTTTCGCTTGCGCTGCTGTTTAGCGGAACAACGGCGGCCTTTGCCAAAGACATCGACGTGCACATCGCGACGCTTAGCACCTATCAGTCAGAATTTCGCGGCTTTGAGGTGAAGATCGTAACGCCCATCGTCACCGGTCTCGCCGTCGACGAAGTACAGAACGAACTGAACGACGCTTTCATGCAGCGTGCGCGCCAGCTCGCCGCCGACTTCGAAAAGAACGTCAGCGAGATGATGAAGGACGACCCCGCATTCGACGGACATATGGGCGTGGTGCTTGACTACAAGGTGCGCACTGACAACGATAAGGTGCTCGCGGTCGATATTTACGAAATGAACATCGCGGGCTCATCCTCGACTGTGCACGCCTTCTATAACTTTGACAAGAAGAGCGGCAAGCTGATTGAGCTTGGAGATCTCTTCAACGAAAAGGCGGATTATACGAAGGTGATCAACGACTATATTCTGGGAGAGATGCGCCGCATCAATAAAAAAGAGAAGGGTATCTTCTGGATCGCGCCCAAAGACGAGCAGGGTTTCCGCTCCATCAAAGCGAAGCAGAATTTCTTCATCAACGACAAGGGCAACATCGTCATCTGCTTTGATAAATATGAAGTGGCCCCGGGCGCCGCGGGCAGCCCAGAGTTTGAGATCCCGCGAAGGGTCGCCGCCCCCTATCTCGCGAAAAAAGTTAATACATAACGAACAAACGCAGATAATATATAAAAATGGCTGCCATATGATATTGATCATAACGGCAGCCATTTTTATGTGTTTTTAAGCGCCAAAGCCTCTTTAGAATCTTGGGCTTATATCGTTTACGGGAACCTTCGGCGCATACCGCTTGAGGATCTCCTTGAGCTTCGCGTGATCGTCCTTCGCGAAGAAGAGCTTCCAGCCAATGGCGTCTTTTTCAATAAGGGTCATCATACGATTCCCCTTCGTGGTAAGGGTGACATACTTTATCTCGTTCCAGGGAAGAAGCTCCCGGTGATGCGATATCCAAGTATGCGTCTCCTTCACAAAACCAAGCGGCGATACGTAGATCCGCTTCTCATATTTTATCACCATCACGCTGCAGCAGCCGAGAAAAAGGTTGAGCAGAGCCTTCTGCGTCATCCCTCCGTGTGTGAACTGCCATCCCGCCGTAAAAAACAGGTAGACAGCGATGATCACAAAGGAGATTGATTTCCACTTCCCGGCCTCTCTGCCGGAGGCGGAGACCAGAAGGCTCTCTAAGGGCGTCAGTTTTTCTGCCAATTACATTCCTCTTTCAAACAAATAGGTTACAGGAACTTAGAAATCTATCTTCGGTCCGAGCTCCGCGGGGCGTGTCTTTCCGCCCTTAACAGGCTCGCCGTCCTTGCCGCGCCAGAATATACCGATTCCGAGGTAGGTCATTGTAATGGCCACGATCGGGTTGAGGTAGTTAAAGAAGGCGAAAGGCAGGTAGTGGAAGGTGGGAACTCCGAGAACGCTGGAGTGGTAAGCGCCGCAGGTGTTCCAGGGAACAAGGACCGAGAGAAGCGTACCGGCATCCTCAAGCGAACGCGAAAGCATCCTCGGATGGAGTCCTACCCTGTCGAATTCGCTCTTGAACATCGTTCCTGGCATCGCGATCGAGAGGTACTGGTCACCGAGGAAAATGTCGCAGACGAAGCAGGAGAGGATGACCGCCGTGATCATTCCGCCGACCGATTTGATCGGCTTCATTATCGCTTCAAGCATGACCCTGAGGAATCCGCAGACATCCATTGTCGAGCCGAAGGTGAAGGCGCAGAGGATGAGGGAGATCGTCCAGTTCATAGACTGGAGACCGCCGCGCTCCATGAGGGATACGATGTCCTTCGCCGATTCGAGGGCGACCTGAGGATCAATGGTGATGCTGTTGTCGGCCAAGATCTTGGCGAGGGCCGCCGCGTCTTCGCCGGTACCGGCGATCTCCGCCGAGAGCATGGGAACGTAGCCGTTCTGCATAATATTGAGAAGGTCTCCGATACCTACGCCCTCAACGACGGCGAAGATGACGGAGATAAAGATACCGACCCACAGAGCGGGCAGCGCTGGTTTGCGCATCGCTGAGAGAACAATGACCACGAGAGGCGCAACGAACGATATCGGGCTGATCCAGAACTCATGTGAAAGAATAGTCTTCAGGGCCTCAATCTTCGTGTAGTCAAGCTCGCCCTGGGAATAACGGAATCCGAGGAAGAGGGTGATGCAGATGACGATGATGTAGGTCGGCCCCGAGGTCCAGCACATCGCGCGGATATGCTGGAAAAGGTCCGTTCCGGCGACGCCGGGGGCAAGGTTCGTCGTATCCGAGAGGGGGGACATCTTGTCTCCGAAGTAGCCTCCGGAGATGATGATGCCGACCGTCAGCGGCGCGGGAACGCCAAGGCCGAGCGCGATGCCCAGCAGGGCGATACCGACAGTACCCGCCGTGGCCCATGAAGAGCCGGTGGCAAGGGAGACGACGGAGCAGATGAAGAGGGTCGCGAAGAGGAAGATCGACGGGGAGAGAATCGACAGTCCGTAGTAGATCATACTCGGCACGACACCGCTGGCGATCCAGGTACCGACTAGCGGACCGACCGTGTAAAGAATAAGGCAGGCCTGCATACCGACCATGATACCGTCAATGATGCCCTTTTCAATTTTTGAGTAGGGGTTTCCCAGATAGAAGACGCCGACAATGCCGGCAAGAAGCGCACCGAAGATAAGGATGATGTGAATATCGGTCTCATAAATGAGGACCGCCGCCGCGATCATCGCCGCAACCGCAAGAAAAACTAAAACAGATAAACCTAACGATGGTATTTTCGGTTCTTTAGCCTGTTCCATAATAAAACAACTCTCCTTTCATTTTGTGAAGATAGTGCAAAGACAAAGCAAAAATAACGGTGCTTATCGACCTTCAATTATCACCTCCCATGAGAGAAGAACACAAAATATGTAACTGGAAAATCAGAAAACGGCGAATATAAAAACTCAGGCCCAACCTCTTCAATTATTTTATAACTTTTCCATTCAATTTGTCTATACTTTTAGACTATGAATACCATATATACAGCTGATATATCTTAACTTTTTTTATCTTTATGTTCACATTTTAAAAATGCGGCAAAAAAATAGTTGAAGGTTCTGAGGTTTCACGCTAGAATAGAGCGTATGCGGAAAATCGTCCCGCATAATCAAGTGAGTAAAAATTTGAAGGAGGACTTCTTACTATGGCTAAAGCAACAGTTGATCAGTCAGTTTGCGTAGGCTGCGAGGCTTGCGTAGGCGTATGCCCCACATCAGCGATATCGATGGACGGCGGCAAGGCTCACGTCGACAGCGATACATGTGTAGAGTGCGGCGCCTGCGTAGCTACCTGCCCGGTAAGCGCGATTTCCCAGTAAGTTTTTTATCTTACGGAAAAAATAAAAAGACAGGTCGAAGAATGAATCTTCGGCCTGTTTTTTATTTAACCATTTCTCCTTCCAGGTTCAGCGCTGCCCGTAACGTTCGGCGACATCGGCGGCCTCGCGGCGGGCATCGTCGGCGGTAAGAGATACTCCTCCGCCGCAGCTTTTCGTCAGGAAAAATATCTTCGCGAATATCTCAAGCATCTCACAGCGCAGAGCCGCCTCCGCAAGCGTGGCGCCGACGCAGAGCGCCCCGTGGTTGGCCATCAGCACGCCGCCGCCATCCGCCAGCGCCCTCACCGTATTGCAGGCGAGCTCCGGCGTGCCGATCGGCGCGTATTCCGATACTGGGACCGCCCCGCCAAACAAAACCGCCTGATTATCCGTCAGCACGGGAAGCGGCAGGCGCATCGCCGCCGCCGCGGAGGCGTATACGGAATGCGTATGGACCACGGCGCCGACGTCGCGGCGCGCGCGATATACGAAACGGTGCAGCTCTTTCTCTATCGAAGGCCGCCGCTCTCCCGCCAGCACCGCGCCGTCAAGGGACAGCTTCGGCAGGTCGCCGGGGACGAGCTTTGTATAATCCATACCGCTCGGCGTGATGATAAAGCCCTGGGCGCAGCGGGCGCTGAAATTACCACCCGTGCCCTGCACGAGACCCTTTTGCAGCATAACGCAGGCCGTATTGATGATATCCTCTCTTATTTCAAGATCAGTCATAATTTATCCTCGATAATTTTATTGTCAGCGGCAGCATCAGCAAGTTGATGAAGGCCATTGCAAAAAATATTCCCGATATAGACATGCCGGCGGCGATCATCAGCGCCGTAAGCGCCGCAGCCAGCACCATTCCCAGCGAATCGATGATGTTCAGCGAGGCGATTACGCGCGCCATGTGCGATTCCGGCGTCATCCGCTGCATCATCGCGTACATCGGTACACTGTAGAGTCCGCCGCTTAGGGCGATCATGAACATCGAAAAGACTATCCCTGCGGCCCGCGGCCCGCGGAGAAACTCCCAGACCGACATCAGCCCCTCTCCCGCGGGCGCGGAGGCGCTGAACATATAGAGCATCCCGATAAATACGCTCATCCCTATGAGGCTGTAGGAGAGATACCTCCCCGAAACACGGCCCTTAAGCAGCTTGTTGCAGAGGGTCGCCCCCGCGCCGACGCCGACGGAGAAGATGACGAGAAAGAGCGTCGATACCTGTTCGTCTCCCCCCAGCGTGTCTTTGGCGAACGAGGGGAACTGCGCGAGAAAGACCGAGCCGAGAAACCAAAACCAGCTGATGCCGATTATCGAACGAAATACGTCTTTATTCGATAACGGATAGACAAGCATCTCCCAGGTGGAGCGAAAGAGGTTGCGGTCAATCCGGAGCTTCGGAGAGGAGGGAGCGGCCAGCGGTATGAAGCGGCTCGCGGCGTATCCGGCGACCGCCACGCCGACGACGCCCGCCGATATGTAGTGGCGTCCGAGCGGCGAGAGGATGAAGAGGCCGCCGCAGAGCGTACCAGTCAGAATCGCGATATTGGTCCCCGCGTTCACCAGACCGTTGCCGGCCACCAGCTCCTCGTCGTTAAGAAGCTGCGGCAGGATGCTGAACTTGAGCGGGCCGAAGAAGGTGGACTGCGTCCCCATGCAGAAGAGCAAAAAGACGAGCCACCAGAGGTGCATCGTCTCGAAGGCCGCGGCCGTGAGACACATGAGAACAATCTCCACAAACTTTATTATGCGGATAAGGAAGGACTTTTCATATTTGTCGGCGATCTGCCCCGCAAGCGATGAAAAGAGGAAAAACGGCAGGATGAAGAGTCCCGCGACCGCCGTGATCATGATCTGCGCGTTGACGTCGTACAGCTCCGCGAGATGAAAGGTGATGAGGATCACGAGCGCGCTCTTAAAGAGATTGTCGTTGAAGGCCCCGAGAAACTGAGTCAGAAACAGCGGCAGAAAGCGGCGCTTCGTGAAGAGGGAGAATTGCGTTTCGATGATATTCTCCCCCTTAGCTTTTTGTCTTTACATCATCCAGCGAGATGCCGCGCGTGTGTTCCGTCTTCACCCATTTGCCCTGGTCCTTGGCGAGAAAGGCCGCCTTGAAGAGGATCGGTATCCAGGTAAGGCCGAACCAGAAGTAGGCGAAGGTGTCCTTAACGTAGCGCAGCGTGAACTTCTTTTCGTGCATCGAGGGCCCCGCGATGGCGCAGAGCAGGCAGAAGGCGATGATCGAAAATACAGGCAGGCCGAAGAAGAGCGTCCACTCAAGCATCGACTGCGGGATATCCGACGAGGGATAGAGCACCATATTGTTCACCAGGGTGAAGGCCATGCCCGCGATCATAATGATGATCCCCAGGCAGGACTTCGCGGGCGCGAGCAGGTAGAGAAAGAGGTCCAGATACTGCAGCTTGCGCGTCACGAAGAAGGCCTTTAGCGAGTCCCATCCGTAATTCCAGAACACCCAGTAGTGTCCCTGCATCCAGCGCGTGCGCTGACGCTTTGAGATGGCGATATCCTGCGGCTTTTCGTCGTAGATCACCGCGGCGTCGTTCCAGTGGACGCGGCTGCCGGAGAGGATCAGGCGCGTCGACATCTCCAGGTCTTCCGTGAGGCTCTGGAGGTTCCAGCCGATCCTTTCGAGCGTCGCGGTGCGGATGACGAGCCCCGTGCCGCCGAGCGTGCAGGAGAGCCCCCATAGGCCGCGCGCGAGCTGCCAAAAGCGGTTCGTGAACCAATAGGCGAGCGCGTAGGAGCGCGTCAGCCAGTTGTCGTCTGGATTCTTGACGTCAAGCACCCCCTGGATGGCCTCGGCCTCCGGGTGGAGCTCCATATAATTGTTCATAGACATCAGAAAGTTCCGGTCGGCGAGGTTGTCGGCGTCGAACATTGCGAGCGCGTCATATTCCTCGAAAGGGATCTTCGTCAGCGCCCAGCGGACGTTCCATGTCTTGCCGTTGTGCTCGTCGTCGAAGCGTTCCAGCGCTACGGCGCCGTTCTCGCGCGCCAGCTCCGCCGTATTATCGGTGCAGTTGTCGCAGGAGGCGTAGACCTTATAACAATTTTTAGGATAGTTCTGTCCCGCGAGGCTCTTAAGGAGCGGCACGATGACCATCGCCTCGTTATGCGCGGGCACCAGCACCGCGAAACGGCGGTAGCGCTTGGCCTGGGGCATCTTTTTCTGGCTCCAGAAGCCGCGCAGGCTGACGATTATCTGGTAAACGCCGTCGCACATCAGCGCACCGAGCAATGTATAGAGGATGAACTGGATCAGCCACCAGCCCCACCATATCAGCCAATAAAAAAGTTCCGTCTTATCCACGATAAAGCCACCCCTGTTTCATTTTCACATACAGTGTTATCATACCCTCAGAAAGGGTGAATGACAACTTCCCGCCTCTATCTGCCGATAATTTTTTCTATCAGATTTTTTTCCAGTACCAGGTCGTTGTATTTGAGACGACGCTCGACCTCGTCTGTCATAGCGTCATAGGCCGAACAGTCAAGATGTTCGCCGGTACCCAACTTGGTGGCGCGTCCCGCGGCCGGTTCAACATAGACGTCGCCCACGATATAGCTGCCGTTGCGGAAGATCACCGGATCGCCGCTCTCTTTGCTCAGAAGATCCTTTCCGAAAACTGTATCGATGTTTAGCTTCATCAGCCCCGATACCGTCGGCAGGATGTCCATCTGCCCAACATTTCTCTCGTCGACGCGCGGTCTTTTCGCCGTCTCCGGCGAGCGGAAGAAGAGCGGGATACGGCGCGTCTCCTTCCAGTCTACCGCCTCCTCTATCTTCTTGCCGAGCAGTTTCTCCATATCTTCCCGGTAGGCGATCGGGATCGCGGGATGGTCACCGTAAACGACGACAAGGCTCTTATCGAGCAGCCCCGACCTGCGGAGCTCGTCGATGAATAGGCCAAACTGTTGGTCAAAATAATTTATCGAGAGAAGATAGTTGCCGATGAGCGTTCCCTGCAGCTCAGGAGGCAGAGGCAGCGTCCCGCGCGGCAGCTCCGCAAAATCAAAGGGGTGGTGGCTCGAGAGGGTGACGATGAAGCCGTGGAAGGGGGTTTTCATCTCCTTAAAGACCTGAAGCGCCCGTGAGAATATTACCTCATCGCTGAGCCCGAGACCGATCACCTCGTCGTGGGGAAAGGTATTCTGGCTGTACTGCCGGTGAAACCAGAGCTTCGGGTGCATACGGTGGCAGTTCCAGAAGGCGCTGCGCGTACCCTGCACGACGACGGCCCTCGCCCCGCGTTTGCTGCGCATCGCGCGCGCCAGCGAATTATAGTCGTTATCCGCGTAGAGCGTATAGGCGGCGCCAAAGGCGGCGGGGAAAAGTCCCGTATTGGCCATGAACTCCGCGTCCGAGCTGTTGCCCGCCGCCACCTGACTCCAGGTGTTGGGGAAATAGAGACACTCCTCTTTGAAGCGGTTGAGGTTCGGCGTCACGGGTACGCCGCCGATCTCAAGGTCTACGACAAAGTATTGCAGCGCCTCGCACTGCACGAGGATGAGGTTCTTAGCGCGCGTACC